>CAJUMT010000015.1 GCA_910587495.1 uncultured Lachnospiraceae bacterium
CGAGATCTTGCTGTGTGACTGGAGTTCAGACGTGTGCTCTTCCGATCTGGTGCTGCTGAACCGTTACAAATTAAAAGCGGAAGAATGCGTATTCCTGGACGATTCCCCCGCCAATATAGATACGGCGAAGTCCCTGGGGATGAAAGGCATCATCGTAGAAAGCCAGGAGCAGGCCATGGAAGAACTGAATAAACTGCTTAAGGAGCAGGGCATATGAGAGACGTATTAGATATACACACCCATACGCTGGCCAGCGGACATGCGTACAACACCATGCTGGAAATGATCCGCGCGGCGCAGGAAAAGGGACTGGAAGTCTACGGGATCACGGAGCATGCGCCGCGGATGCCGGGAAGCTGCCATGATTTTTATTTCCAGAACCTGAAAGTGGTGGAGCGCCGGCATGGGGATATGGATCTTCTGCTGGGCGTGGAACTGAATATACTGGACGAAAAAGGGACGGTAGACTTGGAAGAACGCTGTCTGCGCCAGATGGACGTGGCGATCGCCAGCCTCCATACCCCCTGCATCCGTCCCGGGAGTCGGGCGTGGAACACAGAATGCGTGGTGCAGGCCATCAAAAATCCGCTGATCCATGTCATCGCGCACCCCGACGACGGGCGCTATCCCCTGGATTATGAGGCGGTGGCGCAGGCGGCGAAGGAATACCATACGCTGCTGGAGATCAATAATCATTCCCTGGACCCCAAAGCATCCCGCCAGAACGCCCGGGAAAACGACCTGGAAATGCTGCGCTTCTGCAAGAAATACCGAACCTGCGTCATCATGGGAAGCGATGCGCACTACCATAAAGATATCCTGAACCACAGCCGCGCGGCGGCGCTCCTTGAAGAAGCTGATTTCCCGGAGGAGCTGGTGGTGAATACGGATAAGGAGAAGCTGTATGGGTTTATTGGCAGGGGCGGGGAATAAAAAGTGAATGAGAATATTAGACAAGCAGGTATTGTGTTGCACAGACATACAGTATCTGCTTGTTTTGTAATATAATTATAAGCGCATAGAGTAATCCTGTGCATAAAATTCATGTAGAAGAAAGGAGTTTATGATATGGGCGGAAAGGTACTGGAATTTCAGCCACTTACTGGATCTGGCTCTTAATGATGCAGAATTGGTCAGGAAATGTATGTAATTTTTCCTGATCAGTTTTGCATTAAGTGTTACAATTCAGTTATATCGTACTTCTGATAAAAACACTGGACTTTAAGATTTTACTGTGCTAAAATAGTAGGACAGGAGTTATTTGCAGTATGTAAGAGGTTTATATGGGTATGAGTAAAAGAATTCGCAATGAAGCGACGGACGGGCTGTTTCAGGCAATTTTGAATCTTCAAAGCATGGAAGAGTGTTATACATTTTTTGAGGATGTATGTACGATCAATGAGATCCAGTCTTTATCTCAGCGCTTTGAAGTAGCAAGGCTGCTGCGGCAGAAAAAGACCTATATGGAGATCGCCGAGCGTACAGGTGCGTCAACGGCCACCATCAGCCGTGTGAACCGTTCCCTGAATTACGGAAACGACGGATATGATATGGTGTTTCGCAGGATGGAAGAGAAGTCATAGGCGGTAAGAAACCCAAATAAGGTTCCTTATCGTCATTCTTTGACCTTTTTTCCGGTGTGTTTTTTCGGAAACTCATCGATGAGTTTTTCAATAACCTGTTTTTTTACATATACATCAAAGCTTAAAAGGCAGATAAAAGAAAAGGCCTGCAGGAACCGCTTATCTTCCTCGGGTGCATCCGAAAAAGTGGCGGATGCAGTCTTGTATTTTTCTATCACATCGTTTTTCATCTGCTCCACCTGATCTTTTTCCAGGCTGAAAACTTCTTCGTAAATAGACTGCATATTTAAAGAATCGTCCGCGCGAAAATACCGTTCGGTCAGAGGATCTAAAAGACTTTGGATATCTCCAATGGATAAAATCCCTTTAAAATAGTAAATATAGATTAAAAGCAGCATATGCTCTTTGGAATATTTCTTTTTTTCCGGAGATGGAAGCAGGTGGTTTTTGGCATAATTATTGATCATGGTCTTTGTGAGGATCTTGTCCTCCGGATAGCGCTTGGAGGTCTTAAGGTGCTCTTCCATAAAAGTAGTCACCTGATCCATATACAGATCGATATTGGGAATATCCCGGGGTTTGATATAATCGATCCGTTCCAGGCTTTCGATAATACTGTTTAAGACATCTTTTGGGTTGATCGTCATGATATATTACCTCCGCCTCTATTATATAGTATTCAAAACTACATAACAAGTATTTTTTGAATTTTAATTTTTTCTTCATTTCGTGTATAACTTCCCAAAGAACGGTCATACTATAACTAAACCAAAGATAAATTGAATACTTATCCTCCCCTTTTGAATGCCCCACTCGCTGCCATGATGCGGCGGGTGGGGTATTTTGCCTGATTTTCTATTGTTTTTTCAGTTTTTCATTCGTCTCTTCCACATTCATCCTGGAAAGTACCAGCATGATCACCAGATTGATAAACATGGGAACCCACAGATACATAAAATAAAGCATCTGGATACAGGATTCCGATTGTACGGCCAGCGTGCCGTCGAAGCCGCTGGCTGCCAGCATCCATCCTGCGATGGCGGTGCCCAGACCGCCGCCTAACTTCACGCCCAGGGATGTACAGGAATACATGGTTCCGTCCACTCTTTTATGTTTGGTCAGATAAGTATACTCCGAACAGGACGCGATGACCGCGTTCATATCTCCCTGCCAGGGTCCCTGCCCTAGAGCGGCCACGCCGGTGAAAAGAAGCATCATAGGCACATTTCCTGCATAACCTGCCACGACCACCAGTATACGGCCTAAAGTTCCAAGCATATAACCCCGTACGTTCAGTTTATACATACCTTTCCACCTAGCTACCAGCGTGGGTGTAAAGACAAGCGCCACGATCAGCGGGATATTGATCGCCCAGGAGAATACGCTGTAAAGGTTTTCGTTTTTCAGGACATAAGTCATATAGTAGATACCCATGTTGAGCATGGCTCCATATACCTGCTGAAGGATATAGACGATACAGATCATGAGATAAAATTTATTGGATATCAGAAGTTTTGCTGCCGTGATAAGGCCGTATTTTTCTTCGGGTTCACCGTGCTGCCTGTCCTTTGATTCGTTTAACTCTTCCTCGGAAAGTTCTTTTACGGAGAATATGGACAACGTGTTGATGAAAAGACCGATCAGCGCATAGATAATGGCTACTGTTCTCCATCCGGTCGCCCCGCCGCCAAAGGCCGCCACCGCCTGAATGGTGACGGACTGGATGAAAAGACTTGTGGCAAAGGCAAAGATGAACCGGTAAGAACCCATCTGCACCCGCTCTTTACTGTTTTTTGTAACAAGGGCGGTCAGCGCCGAATAGGCGATATTATTGGCCGTGTAGAATACGGCGTTTAACAAAGTGTAGGCTATAAAGAACCAGGCGTATTGAGAGGTTTTCCCCCAATTAACGGGAATCGCGAAGATAGCAGCCAGGGTAATGGCGCAGCCAATATAGGCATAGAGCATCCATGGCCTGGCTTTCCCAAGGCGGGTTTTCGTCTTGTCAATCATAGCTCCAAAAAAGATATCGGTGATTCCGTCAAAAAATTTGGACGCGGCAATGAGTGTACCCACCACGCCCGGATTTAAACCCACCGTGTTGGTCAGATAGATCATCACAAAGGAGGATAGGAAAGCATATACCACATTTCCTGCGATATCTCCGGAACCATATCCTACTTTGTTGTACCATTTTAAATATGTTTTTTCCTGCATAAGAAAACATTCTCCTTTATTAAATTTGTTTATTTACATTCTTCATGATTCCGGATGCCCGTCTCCGGAGCCGTGCATGCTTTGGACATCTGGATATGAAGAGTGCTTTTAAAATTGTCAGTTTTTTACAAATGGAACAAGCTTTATATGATATGCAAATGTTTCTTCTTTCAGGCAGTATGCGTCTGAAAGTTTGGGTCCGCAGCTGTTGGAGCCAATCCCGTTCTGGGCGTAATCCAGGCACAAAACAGTGCTGCCGCAGGGCGTAAGTTCATAGTTGTGTGCTTTGTTTGTCAGTTCTTCCTGCGTGTAGACGGAGGCGTTAAAGGAAAACGCCTGCCAGGATACCGCCGCCAGGCCAAAATGTGCATCGGATAAGATCACATAATCGCAGTCCATATGGCTTCCGTTCTCCTGGGGGCGGATATAATCTTCGTGCAGCTTCTCCACCTGGGTATGATAAAGCGCGTGGCTTGATGCCTGGTGTTTGTCTTTGTAGTTTTCATAGGGGCCCAGGCCGTAGTAGGATACTCTGTCAAGCTCTCTGATAAGAAACAGGCGCAGCCCGAATCTGGGGAGCATGGGAAACTCCGCATTCCGATTTATGGACATGGAAAGGCTGATGCCGCCGCGGCAGTCAATCCGCCAACAGGCGCTTATATCCATCATACGCTGTACGGTCGCCGCCGACATGGACATACTGCTTTCTATCTCTACTGCCTCTTTCGAATGACGGACTTTCGTCTCATAGGCTCTTACATAAGCCTGATCGTACTGCGCCCGTCTCCATTCGTCTTTTAAATACCGGTCGTTATCTGTGGGCGCGCGCCAGATATTCAGTTCCATGGGTTTTTTCAGATATTCTCTGCCGCCGTAAGTAAGCTGTGAAAATAATCCTGTCCTTTTATCAAAACAATACATAAAATCCGCAGCTTTTAAGACGATTGAAGCATCGTTTTCCGTAACCTCCACAGGCGGCAGGTCGGCTTTGGGAGGCTCCATCCATCTTACAACGGTCTGATTCCTGCTATCCTTTGTCTTTAGCAGGATTTCTTCATATCCCAGCAAATACCCGGACGGAATCAGCCTGGTCTCTTCTTTCTGTTTGTAATACAATTTCAGATAGGCACGTCCGCACTCCGGCACAGTTACAGGAAGCGTAAGAGTCATTGTCTCCCCGGGTTTTGCCGGACAGTCAGGAAGCGTACCTTTTTCCTTCCGCATGCCGTCGCAGTTTACTTCATAGCAGATCTGTGCAGTTTGTGCCATGTCAGTAAAATCCATCTGATTTTTTAATGTAAGCGCTCCTGTTTCCTGGCAATAGGAAACCACACGGACCGGACGGTATACATTTTTATATTCCAAAAGCCCCGTATGCGGCGTGCGGTCTGGATACACCAGCCCATCCATGCAGAAATTCCCGTCGTGAACCGCTTCTCCATGGTCGCCGCCGTAAGAATAGATTGTCTTTCCTTCCGGCGTGCTGCCATGGTCGATGCCGTGGTCGCACCATTCCCATACAAATCCGCCGCACAGCAGATCATGTTCCTGAAATAATGCAAAATAATCTTCCAGATCCCCGGGACCGTTACCCATGGCGTGGCAGTATTCGCAGAGGATCATCGGTTTGTCGGGTTCTTTGTAAAGATACTCCCGAATCTCTTCCAAAGAAGGATACATCCGGCTGTACAGATCCAGGTTTGCGTAATCATAAGAAATTCCTTGTTTTATATATCTGGCGCTTTCATAATGCGTCAGCCGGGAGGGATCATACCCTTTCGTCCAGGCAAGCGCTTTCTCAAAATTGTAGCCGTAGGCGCTCTCATTGCCCATGGACCAGATGACTACGCAGGGGCGGTTCTTATCCCGCTCCACCATCAGCCGCACCCGGTCTAAGATAGACGCTTCCCAGGCAGGGTTGTCCGCGATGGGTTCGTTCCAGCGGTCAAACTTATTTTCGTCGCTGTTGTCCTCATAGAAGATTTCCACAGGTCCGTGCGCCTCGATATCCGCCTCGTCAATAATCATAAAGCCGTATTGATCACACAACTGGTAGAAGACCGGCGCGTTGGGATAATGGCTTGTGCGGATAGCGTTAAAATTGTGCTGCTTCATAAGGGTCAGATCTTTTTTCATATGTTCTAAACTGACGGCAAAACCGGCGGCCGGATCTGAATCATGACGGTTTACACCGCGGAATATGATCTTTTTCCCGTTAAAGAGGACGGTTTTATCCGAAATGGTTATTTCTCTTAAGCCCACATAGTCCACGATCGCTTCCGCTTCCGTCTGGATGACCAGCTTATACAGGTACGGCGCCTCTGTATTCCACAGGATGGGATTCGTGATTTTCAGGGAAATACTGCCGTCTTCTGACAGGCTGGCTGTATCTGTTTTCAGGCCGTCCGCATCATAGAGACTTACACAGGTGGGGACAGCTTCTTTAAAATATGAAAGCTGAACGGATACTTCCGCCGTATCCTGTCCGACAGAAGTTTTTATAAAGTAATCCCAGACTCTGTCTTTGGGGCGTTTCAGGAGGTAAACATCCCGAAAGATGCCGCTCATGCGGAATTTGTCCTGGTCTTCCAGATAGCTTCCGTCGCACCATTTAAGAACCAGGACCGCCAGTTTGTTGGCGCCTTCCATAAGCACATCACTTATGTTAAATTCGCTGGTGCAGTGGGATACCTGGCTGTAACCTACATAGGTTCCGTTAAGCCATACATAGAAGCAGGCGTCCACACCTTCAAAGTTCAGGAAGACTTGCGGAGCCGATGCGTCTTTATGGTAAGTAAATGTATGTACATATGCGCCGCAGGGGTTATCCTGGGGGACATAAGGGGGATCGAAGGGGAAGGGGTAACGGTAATTGATGTATTGGTTAAAGTCATAGCCTTGTGTCTGCCATACGCCGGGGACATGGATGGAAGTATAGGATGAGAGATCAAAGTCAGGCGCATAGAAGGTGTCTTTCAAGTCGTAAATGCTGCTATAATATCGGAAACGCCACTGACCGCTTAAGAGCTGAAAACGGTCGGAATCCTCGCGGTGTTCTACAAGCGTGTCCATGGGGGTGGAGGCGGGAATGTAGTAAGCTCTGGGGGGAAGGGTGTGTTCGTGCAGAATATCTAAAGTTTCGTAATGCCTCGGAATCAGCATGTGGGTGTCCTCCTGTTCATTTGTTTGATTTAAAAATATTATAACGGATTCGGCGGAAGGAGTCTATGGATTACATTGGACAGGATATGCACAAAATGATACAATGAAGAAAAAATGGAGGGGCAAAAGTGTATATTAACTCGGCATATTTGAATCATTCATTGATAGATTTTAAGGACAGGAGCAGGCCGCTGGTTGTGGGGAGCTGCGGGACGTATCATTTGTTTACGCGGCCAAAGCTCCCCACGCACAGACCCAGGGGGCGGCTGGATTTTCAGATTTTGTATATTATGTCGGGAAAGGCGCATTTTTATTTTGATGGGAGCAACGAAGACACGGTGGTACAGGCAGGACATATAGTGGTATACCGTCCAAAAGAACCGCAGCGATATGTGTACTATGGGAATGAACAGACAGAGGTGTACTGGGTTCATTTTACGGGGAATGATGTAACAAATATACTTAGAGGATATGGGATTCAGGACGATATGCGGGTGATTCCGGTGGGAACTTCGCTGGAATACGCGGGCATCTTTAAACATATGATACGGGAACTGCAAAGATGCCAGGATTATTATCCGGAATTTCTGACCATGCTGCTTCGACAGCTTTTGATCCTGATTCACCGGCAGATCGGAAGGCAGGACGCAGTGAGAAATGTCTGGCTGGATGCGGAGATGGAACTTGCTATACAATATTTTAACGACAATTATAATACGGAAATTAATGTGGAAGAATACGCCGCTTCCCGGGGGATGAGCGTAAGCTGGTTTATCCGAAATTTTAAGCAGTACGCCCATACTACGCCTATGCAGTATATCGTCGCCCGGCGCATCACCAACGCGCAGATGCTTTTGGAGACTACAAATTATAATATCACGGAGATCGGCGCCATTGTTGGATATGATAACCCGCTGTATTTCAGTCGGATCTTCCGCAAGCAAAAAGGGGTATCGCCGTCGGAGTACCGAAGGGGGATTGGAAACGTCAATTTCACTAATTTTCAAGTTGAATAAAACCAAAATTAATGATATTATATACAAAAAGCCGAAATTTTTGCTGTTTTTGTAAGGAGGACTACATATATGAATCAATGTTACAGCTGTGAGACTTGTAAAAGTGCAGATAAGCCGCTGGAGAGTTTTATTGCAGGGCTTCCCATGGAAACGTCTCATCATCGTGTAAAAGGACAGAGTACCAAGTGCGGTTTTGGACTGAAAGGAGTCTGCTGCCGCCTGTGTTCCAACGGTCCGTGCCGGATCACACCTTCTGCTCCGAGAGGAATCTGCGGTGCTACGGCCGACGTAATCGTCACCCGCAACTTCCTGCGCGCAGTGGCCTGCGGCAGCGGATGCTATATTCATATTATAGAAAAAACTGCATGGAATTTAAAAAATACTGCTTTAAATCATGGAGAGATCAAAGGCCATAAAGCGCTGGCGGCGCTGGCAGAAGAATTTGGCGTAGACACTTCTCTGGACGAACACAGTCAGGCGCTGGCAGTAGCGGATAAAGTGATCGCCGATTTATATAAGCCGGTCTGGGAAGAGATGGAGCTGGTGGAGAAAGTGGCGTATCCGCCTCGTTATAAGAAATGGAAAGAATTGGGGATTGTGCCGGGCGGCGCCAAATCAGAAGTGTTTGACGGCGTTGTAAAATGTTCTACCAACTTAAGCTCTGATCCGGTAGAGATGCTGATGACCTGCCTGCGCCTTGGCATTTCCACAGGGCTGTACGGTCTGACGCTTACAAACCTGTTAAATGACGTGATGCTGGGAGAACCGGAGATTCGCATCGCGCCGGTAGGCATGCGTGTGATCGATCCGGATTATATTAATATTATGATCACCGGACATCAGCACTCCTTGTTTACGCATATCCAGAACCGTCTGACAGACGAGGATGTGGTGAAAAAAGCCCAGGATGCAGGCGCGAAAGGCTTTAAGCTGGTAGGCTGTACCTGTGTAGGACAGGATTTGCAGCTTCGGGGCGCGCATTATACGGATATTTTCAACGGCCATGCCGGAAACAACTATACCAGCGAGGCTGTGTTGGCGACAGGAGCCATCGATGCGGTATTGTCTGAGTTCAACTGCACGCTTCCGGGTATTGAGCCGATCTGCGACGAGTTAAAAATCAAACAGATCTGTCTGGATCTGGTGGCTAAAAAAGCCAATGCAGAGTCTGTGGAATACTCTTATGAAAAGAGAGAAGAGCAGACAGAAATTATTATTGATAAAGTGATAGCGGCTTATAAAGAGCGCAGAGGAAATGTACCTATGAACCTGCAGCCCGAACACGGCAACGATACTACACTGACCGGTATTTCCGAAGGTTCTTTAAAAGAGTTTTTAGGCGGGCAGTGGAAACCGCTTATCGATCTGATCGTGTCCGGCAAGATCAAAGGTGTGGCAGGCGTCGTGGGATGTTCTAATCTGACGGCAGGTGGCCATGACGTATTGACTGTGGAGCTGACAAAGGAACTGATTAAACATGACATTATCGTCCTTTCCGCAGGATGCTCATCGGGCGGGCTGGAAAACTGCGGTCTTATGTCTCCGGAAGCAGCAGACCTGGCAGGAGACAGCTTAAAAGAAGTATGCAGGAGTTTAAAGATCGCGCCGGTTCTGAACTTTGGGCCGTGTCTTGCCATCGGGCGTCTTGAGATGGTGGCTACCGCCCTGGCAAAAGAGATTGGTATTGACATTCCGCAGCTTCCCCTGGTGCTTTCTGCACCCCAGTGGCTGGAGGAGCAGGCGCTTGCGGACGGATGCTTCGGACTGGCACTTGGATTGCCGCTTCATCTTGGGCAGCAGCCGTTCATTGCGGGCAGTGACATGGTTGTGAATGTGCTGACCGAAGGATTAAAAGAGATTACAGGTGGACAGGTCTTAGTGGAGATTGATCCTGTGAAAGCGGCAGATCAGATGGAAGCCATTATACTTGAGAGACGTAAAGGACTGAACATCTAAGGAGGAACAAAAATGAAAAGAATTGTGATTGATCCTTCTAAATGTGACGGGTGTAAAAACTGTGCGCTTGCCTGTATGGACAGCCACCGGACAGACGGCGGAAAAGGGGTTGAAACTCTCAATTTCAATCTGCCGGAAACCCAGGCGCGCAATGAGATTGTAAACGACGGCAAGGGCGGATATCTGCCTATGTTCTGCCGCCACTGCAGCGTGCCGGGCTGTGCGAACAGTTGTATGAGCGGCGCGCTGAAAAAGGATATTAAGACCGGGCATGTGACTTACGACGAAAAACGCTGCGGTGCGTGCTTTATGTGCGTGATGAACTGTCCGTACGGAATCCCGAAACCGGATGCCGCAGGCACAAAGATCTTAAAATGTGATTTCTGCAATGAACGTCCGGAAGGACCGGCATGTGTCCTTGCGTGTCCGAAGCAGGCGATCCGGGTAGAGGAGGTGCAGTAGATGGCTGAGATTTATGTAATCGTAGGCGTAGGCGCGGCCGGTATGGCTGCTGCGGAGCGCATCAGACTTTACAATAAAGATGTGACTGTTATCATGATGTCTATAGACGAACATTCTCATTCCCGCTGTATGCTGCACAAATATTTAGGAGGCGAACGCACTGCGGAAGAACTGTCTTTCACAGAGCCGGATTTCTTCGAGAAGAATAATATTTTCTGGGGAAAAGAACAGAAAGCGCTGGGGCTGGATGTACAGAACAAGCAGATCCGTATGGAAAACGGATATCAGCCCTATGACAAACTTTTGATTGCCACAGGGTCTGTATTTGGCATTCCGCCTATCAACAATTTCAGGACGGCTTCTAACGTATATGGTTTCCGTGATTTGAGCGACGCGCAGAAGATAGATGCTGCTGTAAAGGAAAAAAACGCAAAACATGTATTTATCGTCGGTTCCGGTCTTGTGGGATTGGATGTGGCAGTGGGTCTTATGGAGCGGGGCGTCAAAGTGACGATCGCGGAGATGGCTCCCAGAGTTATGCCTCTGCAGACAGACGATGCGGCGGCGAAAGCCTATCAGGAGCGGTTTGAGGCGGAAGGCGCCAGATTCCTTTTGGGTATCGGTGCCAGCGACAGTATTGTAAACGATAAAAACGAGATTACAGGCGTGGTGCTTTCCACGGGAGAAACTGTTGCGTGCGATTTTGTCATCTGTGCCGCAGGTGTGCGCCCGAATATCGAGTGGCTGAAAGACAGCGGCCTAGCTATGGAGCGCGGCATCACTGTGGACGGATATATGCATACCTCCGCGCCGGATGTTTATGCAGCGGGCGATGTGACCGGATTGTCCGGCGTATGGCCCAATGCTATGGATATGGGACGGGTGGCAGCTTCCAATATGTGCGGTGTCCCGACGGAATATACGGATAGATATTGTATGAAGAATACGTCCAATTTTTATGGCCTTCAGATGTTGACCATCGGTGATATCAATGCCCAGATAGAAGGCGCGGATATATATGTAAAAGAAAGCAGGAATTGTTACAAGAAAGCCATTGTGAAAGACGGCGTTCTGAAAGCGATTCTGATACAGGGCGATATTTCTCATACAGGACACTGGCAGTATCTGATTAAAAACAGCGTTGATTTAAACGAACTGCTGAAACAGAAGAACATATTTGATATTACTTATGGAGACTTTTATGGATTAGATGACCTGGCGGAGTATCAATATGCTTTGTAAATTTATGAATACTGTGAAACTATAAAGTATAATTTTCAGGAGGTAACGACGACAATGCATGCAGAATTTGACGACAGCCTGGTAACAGGCAATGAAACCATTGATTCTCAGCACAAAGAACTGATCGGAAAAATCAATAAGCTGGTGGACTGCTGTGAGCAGGGCGGCGGTAAGCTGGAAGCGATCAAAATGCTGGACTATCTGTTCGAGTATACGGATTTCCACTTCGACGCTGAAGAGAAGCTTCAGGAAGAAGTATCCTATCCGGGAATCGAAGAGCATAAAAAACAGCACGCGGATTTCAAGAAAGCCGTATCCGAGCTTCATGAGATGCTCGAAGACGAGGAAGGTCCCAGCGACGCTTTTGTGGAGGCGGTTAATAAAAATGTGATTGACTGGTTGTATAAGCATATTAAAGGGTTTGACTGCTCCGTGGCTTCCTATATTAATATGAACGCGCACGCAGACAGACTGTAGGCGGGAATAAGAAATAATAGAAAGTACAGGGCGCATGGCGGCAGATAAGATACAGGAAGATTTGCTGGTATGCGCTTTGTGCTTTGCTTTTATAAAAATCAGTATCTTTTTGCTGCATGATATGTTATACTTTACATACAATAATGGTGTGGATATAAGGTATGAGTATGAAAATATATATGGATAATTGTTGTTATAATCGACCCTATGATGATCAGTCTCAAATTAGAATACATCTGGAGACTGATGCGAAATTGTATATCCAGGATATGGTAAAAATGGAGAACTTGACCTTGTGACGTCTTTTATGCTGGAATATGAAAATGATAAAAACAGATTTACTCATAAAAAACGTGCAATAGCTGATTTTATGAATATGAATGAGTCGTATTATGTTGGAATAGAAAAAGAAAAGGAAACACAACAGGTAGCGGAGAAAATTATAAAAACAGGAGTTAAGAGTGCGGATGCGCTTCATATAGCTTGTGCTGTTTTGGCAGGAAGTGATTATTTTGTCACTACAGATGATCGTTTGCTTAAATTTCAGACAGAAGATATACAAATTGTAACACCATGTGAATTTATCAGAAGGTTGGAGGTGAAGGATGAATGAATAATGCAATAGAAATTATGGATACGGGTTTTGCATGTTTGGTGGAACGGCTGGGAGTCGTTGATGCAGAACGCTTCGTGGCAATGATCAAGAGGGAGAATTTTAATTATACACTTTGGCGCAGGGAATATTTTGACAGGATGGATTTAAAGCAGGTCAGAGAGGAAGCGATGGCTTATGCCAGAAGCCATCCTCATAAGGGTAAAGGAAAAAGGGTCTGAAAAGCAGGTTTACAGCCTGCTTTTTGGTTATTATAAACATCGGATGCAATTGCCATATTTTTAAGCCGCAAGGGAGTAGGCAAAGAGAAAATTTTGTGTTATATTATTAATAACTGAGATCTTTTTTACATACATTTAAAGGGATTGTCTGAAAGGACGTCCAAGAAAACAGAAGTGTGAAGGAAGTATGATGTACGATGAGAAGATGTAAAGGAATTATTTTATCAGCATTGGCGGCGGCTCTTCTTGGCAGTGTTGTACAGCTGCAGGCGCTTGCCATGCCTTTAACAGGGCAGAATCTTATTATGAATACCCAGACTGTCCCCACGGAAGGGGACACGTCCAAAGAAAAGGAGACACAGGATGCGTCCCAGACGAAAGAGACAGGGGATTCATCCAAAGAGGTGCAGGCTCCGCAGACGACCGGCGTGGCCCAGGTGACTACAGGCAGCAATACTGTGTCCTATGAGACTATTACCGAAGCCTGGAGGGCGGCAGCGAACAGTAAGACGGCTACAATCAAGTTGTTGAAAAATGTGTCTACAGGTACGGAGGGACAGGAAGGAACCTGTGTGCTGTCCGGCGGAAATATTACGCTGGATATGAACGGATACCAGTGGACTTATACAAATGGTGAAGGCGCGTCCGGCTCCAAAGATATGATCGAAGTCAGCGGAAGTAAAGCATCTTTGACCGTAAAAGGCGGACAAATGCGCTACGAAGACGGCGGCAACGGATATGCCGGCGCCTGCCTGTATGCCACAGACGGGGCGAAACTGACGATAGAAAGCGGAAATTTTGCGTCAAATGTAGGTCCGGTGGTGTATACGGAAGATGCGAAAGTGGCCATCAAAGGCGGAAAATATGCCAATACGGCAAGCACAGGAAGCAAAATTGCCGGTGCTGTCTCGGTGCATGGCGGCACGCTCAGTGTGTCCGGCGGTGAGATGAACGGCGGCGGACTGGCGATCGATAATCAGGGGGATGATCTGGAAGTCGCGCTCAGCGGAGGAAAATTTGCCAGAATCACATCCACAGCCGGATCGGGTTCTTCCAAAAAGGCACTTACAATCGGGGAACTTCTGGCGGATGGATATGCGTTTAAAAGAACCGGCGGAAGTACGCAGGCAAGAAGCGCAAAAGCAAGTACGAGTACAGGCAGGTGGGTGACAGACTCAGCCGATTTAGAGTCAACGTCCATCTCCAATGTTGAGGCGGCGGAGTCTCCGGTGGGGGGTACGACGTTTTCATTTGAGGCAGACAAGCAAGAGACAATCTTCCCCTATGGAACACAGAATACGGTAAAGTTGACGGCGACAATCGTTACAGATATGGCGGATATCAAGGCAGAAGATATTACCTTTACCTGGACGGATAGTTCGGTGTCAGGATCCACGCCTACCCAGCCTACAGAAACTACCGGGAATACGTTTAAAAGCGTGTATACATTTAACACCGAACAGAAAGATGTAGGTACTTACACAGTTCGGGTTGTGGCGAGGATTGCGAAATTAAATTTTTCCTGGAATGACAGCATTGATATAAGGATCGACCCTGTCAGCGGAACCATGACCAGTTCTAAGCTTCAGACACAATATACATATGGAGATAAAGGAGACGACCTGGTTAGTATCTATGGCCTGAAAGAAAATAACGGTAATTTGTATTTTGACGTGGTCTGGGACGGCACAGCGCCTGCGACGGATCTTATCTGGTCTTATGACTGGGGAACCGGCAGAAACGAGGTTCCTGTAAACGCGGGCACCTATCCTCTCGTTGTAACGGCAAAAGACAAATCAGGCAATCATCAGGTTAAAGGCGGTCCTTTTATGGTGACGATCCGTCCCAAAGAGGTCACGCCGCGTATCGGCAATAATGTGATTTCAAAAATTTATGACGGTACAACAAGAGCTCCGGAAGGAGTGATAATTGCTCTGGACGGGCTGCTTGCTTCGGATGAAGGAAAGGTTACGGCAGCGGCAGCTTCTATTACTTACGAAGACGAAAAGGTCGGTACAAGAAAATGGATAACAGCGACAGATATTGCGCTTAGAAATGACGGTGGGAATTATGTGCTGGGCAGGACAACGGCTTCGTTGGATAACGGTGAGATCACGGAAGCAAAACTGATTATGGAGATCAGCCACAGCCCGGATACGCAGAAAATCAACAGGCCCGTTGCGATTACAGTCAGACTGTTTTACAGTGCGGATGATACGCCGATGACTGGCAACTGGATTAAGCCGGAGGATATTACACTGCTCGTATCCGACAAGGGCGGTGCGGAAAAACCAAAGAGAGTCACTTTAAAAGGCGTCAGCGGCGAATACGGCGTCTTTACCGGTACATATACGACAGACGTCCCCGGGGACAAAGATATTACGGCAACGCTTGGGGAAAGTTCCAATTATGTTCTCTCCAGTACTGCGAATGACAACAGTCTGACGATAATTGAAAAAGGCGACTCCGCCATGAAACTTACCACCGATCGCACCATGCTTACTTACGGCGAGAGTGCGACCTATACTGCGGAGATTTCCAGCGTAGATCCCGATGACAAGGATTCCATGGCGGGAACCGTGCAGTTCTATCAGGGATTTGTGACTGACGAGAACCGGGTCGGCGAGCCTCAGAATATTCCGGCAGCCGGCGGAAAAGCAAGCATTACCCTGGACAAATCCAGCCTGACCGCAGGGGAACAGTGGATCTATGCTGTATATTCGGGGAACAAGAACTTTACAGAAGCAAGGAGCGAAGTAGCTTCCACCGTTGCGAAAAAGCAGCTTACCTGGAACAGCTCCGACCTGACGGCATACAAAACAGCGGGTACGTTTGGTGAGGCAGGCGTATATGGCCATCTAACCGTGGACGGCATTATAGATGAAGGCGTAACGCTTACTGTTTCCAATACCATGGTTACCAGCGGCTTTGCCGATACCATTATAGCAGGCAATTATACCGTTCAGGCAATCCCGCGGGTAGGTATATGGAACTTTACCCCTCAGTATCTTCCGAACTATGATCTCCCCTCGGGCAATCCGGATGTGGCGGCCAAAGTTACCAGCGTGACGGAGCTTGCAAATCCGCCCAAAGATAAAGACGGCCTGGAATACAAAATGGTCATGGAAGAGGGGTTATCTTCCGTTCCCGGCGAACTGAAAGGCACCAGTTTTGGTACGCCTGAAGAGATCCGTCAGGAGCTGATACGGATACTTACCAAAAAGAACGGTTACACAGAGAAAAATATCGAAGTATATGATGTGGTTCTGCAGGTCAGCGAGGACAAAGGCGAGACCTGGTATGAGGCGGATGTGAACAGCTATCCTACCAAGAGCCTGACAGTGACCATTCCTTATCCTGCGGGAACCAAGAGCGACGGTTATGACTTTATTGCGGCGCATATGTTTGCCAGTACAGACTTTAATAAAGTACCTGGTATGATCGAACAGCCGAAAGTTAAGGAAACGAGCAAAGGACTTGTGATCAAAGTCACGGGCCTTTCGCCCATAGGAATCGCATGGAAGACATCGGCCAAGAGTAATTCTTCTAATTCCTCTTCTTCCAACAACAGTTCCTCCCGGTCGTCTTCTAACAGTTCTTCCTCGCGGAATACTTCCGGTTCTTCCCAGTCGGGCGGCGCGTCCGGAGGTCAGTCAGGGACAGCGCAGGCGGGCGGAACCGGCGGCACGCCTTTGATCAGTTCCATCGGCGCGCTTACCTGGGATGACAATCCGATCCTGTTATATGCATGCCTGGCTGCAGGGACCGGTTTGGTGCTTATTATTACAGGAAGCATATTAATTGTGAAAAAGCGGAAAAGATAATTTACGACGGAGGTAAGGAACTATGGTAAGACGTGTCTTTGTGGAGAAAAAGGAAGCATTTGCGTTAAAAGCGGAAGAATTGCATGAAGAGATTAAAAGTTATCTGGGAATCGAAACCGTGACGAAAGTCCGTGTGCTGATTCGATATGATGTGGAAAATATCAGTGATGATACCTTTGAGAAGGCATGTCACGGAATATTCGGAGAACCGCCTGTAGACAGGGTATATCAGGAAAGTTTCGGCACCGATGGACCTGCGGCTGTCTTTGGAGTGGAGTACCTTCCGGGGCAGTTCGATCAGCGGGCGGATTCTGCGGTACAGTGCATACAGTTTTTAAATTCTTCCGAGGAGCCGGTCATCCGTACAGCAACAATTTATGTGATTGAAGGCGCCGTGACAGCGGAAGAGCTGTCGGCTATTAAGTCATTTTGTATTAACCCGGTAGATTCCCGGGAAACCGATATGGTCAAACCTCAGACCCTGGTGACCGTATTTGACGATCCGGCGGATGTGAAAATTTTTGACGGTTTTCAGGATATGTCAGAAGGCGCTTTAAAAGACTTGTATAATTCTTTGAATCTGGCCATGACCTTTAAAGATTTTCTTCATATCCAGAATTATTTTAAAAAAGAAGAAAAACGAGATCCGTCCATGACGGAAATCCGGGTGTTAGACACCTACTGGTCGGATCACTGCCGTCACACGACTTTTTCCACAGAATTGACGGAAGTATCGTTTGCAGACGGATATTACAGAAAACCCATAGAAGACACTTACCATCAGTATTTAAGTGATCATAAAGAGATCTTTGCAGGCAGAGACGATAAATTTGTCTGCCTGATGGATCTGGCTCTGATGGCTATGAGAAAGCTGAAACGGGAAGGAAAGCTTACAGACCAGGAAGAGTCCGACGAGATTAACGCCTGCTCCATCGTAGTTCCGGTGGAGGTAGACGGACAGACAGAAGAATGGCTGGTCAATTTTAAAAATGAGACACACAACCATCCCACGGAAATCGAGCCTTTCGGCGGCGCAGCCACCTGCCTGGGCGGCGCCATACGCGATCCTTTGTCCGGGCGTACCTATGTGTACCAGGCCATGCGTGTGACCGGTGCGGCGGATCCCACCGCTGCGGTATCCGAGACTATAAAAGGTAAACTTCCGCAAAAGAAACTGGTGCGGGGCGCAGCCAGCGGATACAGCTCTTATGGCAACCAGATCGGCCTTGCCACCGGTTATGTAAAGGAGATCTATCATCCGGACTATGTGGCGAAGCGTATGGAAATCGGCGCGGTCATGGGGGCGGCGCCCAGAAAAGACGTGATCCGTGAGTCGTCCGATCCGGGCGATATCATTATTCTTTTGGGCGGTCGTACCGGGAGGGATGGCTGCGGCGGCGCTACCGGTTCTTCTAAAGTACACACGGAAGCGTCCATAGAGACCTGCGGCGCTGAAGTCCAGAAGGGAAACGCGCCGACGGAAAGGAAAATCCAGCGTCTTTTCCGCAGGCCAGAGGTAACCCGTCTGATCAAAAAGTGCAACGATTTCGGTGCAGGCGGCGTGTCTGTGGCTATCGGAGAGTTGGCAGACGGACTGATGGTCAACTTGGATCTGGTTCCTAAAAAATATGCGGGTCTTGACGGTACAGAGATTGCCATTTCCGAGTCTCAGGAACGTATGGCGGTGGTCGTAGATCCGAAAAATGTAGATGAATTTATGAAATACGCGGCGGAGGAGAATCTGGAATCCGTCTGTGTAGCAGAGGTGACTAAGTCTCCCAGGCTGATCTTAAAATGGCGGGGAAAAGAGATTGTCAATATTTCCCGGGCATTTTTGGATACCAACGGCGCGCATCAGGAGACGGCCGTGGCAGTGGACATGCCTTCTGAGGAGCAGAAATATTTTGAAAGAAAAGAAGTGGGCGACGTCAGAGAAGCGTGGTTGAACACGTTGAAAGATCTGAACGTATGTTCCCAGAAAGGCCTGGTGGAAATGTTCGACAGTTCCATCGGCGCAGGGAGTGTGCTGATGCCTTACGGTGGCAAATACCAGTTGACGGAAACCCAGACTATGGTGGCGAAGCTGCCGGTTCTGAAAGGAAAGACGGATACTGTCACCATGATGAGCTACGGCTTTGATCCATATCTGTCCAGCTGGTCCCCGTATCACGGAGCCGTCTATGCAGTGCTGGAATCTGTGGCGAAGATCGTGGCAGGCGGCGGGGACTACCGCAAGATCCGCTTTACTTTCCAGGAATATTTCCGCAGGATGACAGAAGATCCCCATCGCTGGAGCCAGCCTTTTGCGGCGCTTCTGGGTGCGTATAACGCGCAGATGGGATTCGGCCTGCCGTCGATCGGCGGTAAGGACAGTATGTCCGGTACTTTCAATGATATTGATGTGCCGCCGACGCTGGTTTCCTTCGCGGTGGATATCGCAAGTTACCGGCATATCCTGACGCCGGAGCTGAAAAAAGCCGGAAACAAACTGGTTCTTTTGAAAATCGACAGGGACTCCTACGACCTTCCGGATTATGCCCAGGCGATGGATCAGTACGGGAAATTCTTTGAGGATGTGAAGGCAGGAAAGATTGTGTCTGCTTATGCGCTGGACGGTAAAGGTATCGTCGCGGCGGTCAGCAAGATGGCCTTCGGCAATAAGCTGGGTGTGAAACTGGAACACAATCTTGATCCGAGGGATGCGTTTGCACCAGGTTTTGGTTACATTGTGGCAGAGATTCCCGACGGAAAGGTGGGAGAGTTGTCTATTACCTATACCCTGATCGGCGAAGTGACGAAGAGCGGTTTCTCCTACGGAAATGTATCTATTTCCATGGAAGAGGCGCTGGAAGCATGGACGGGGACGTTGGAAAAAGTATTCCCGACCGTAGCGGTAAAAGGTAAAGAAATGCTGGATACGCCTGTGCATCGTTCAGGCAGCATATATGTATGTAAACACAAAGTGGCAAAACCGACGGTATTTATCCCGGTATTTCCGGGAACCAACTGCGAGTATGACAGTGCCAGGGCATTTGAACGCGCGGGCGCGGATGTAGTGACAAAGATTTTCCGGAACTTAAGCGAGCAGGATATTTTAGAGTCGGTGGACGTTTTTTCAGAAGCCATCAGCAAAGCACAGATTATTATGTTCCCGGGTGGCTTCTCTGCAGGCGACGAACCGGATGGTTCTGCGAAATTTTTTGCCACTGCTTTCCAGAATGAGAAAATCAAAGAAGCCGTTAGAAAACTTCTGGATGAAAGAGACGGGCTTATACTTGGTATCTGCAACGGTTTCCAGGCACTTATTAAGCTGGGTCTTTTGCCTCACGGCGAGATTGTGGGACAGACGCCGGATTCGCCGACGCTTACGTTCAACACGATTAACCGGCATATTTCCCGGATGGTTTATACAAAAGTCGTGACGGACAAGTCCCCATGGCTTGCGGGTGCAGATCTTGGCGGAACCTATGTGATCCCTGCTTCCCACGGCGAGGGACGGTTTGTAGCTCCGAAGGAGTGGATTGACAGATTGTTCACTAACGGACAGGTGGCTACCCAGTATGTGGATCTGGACGGCAATCCAACCATGGATGAAGAATGGAACGTAAACGGTTCTTATGACGCCATCGAAGGCATCTTAAGTCCCGACGGGCGCATCTTCGGCAAGATGGGCCATTCCGAGCGAAGAGGCGAGGCGGTGGCTATGAATATTTATGGGGAACAGGATATGAAGATCTTTGAGTCGGGCGTGGAATATTTTAAAGCATAAAGGTATAAAAGGGGCTGTGTATACGAAAAACGCAGCCTCTTTCTATAAGAGACAGGATCATTCTGGAGACAGGAGTTAGAATGAATATGAATTCCAGGAAAATATGTATGGCAGTCAACATTGCTTTATATATACCTGTGCTTCTCATCCTTCTGGCAGGGTATACGGGCGGCAGAGATTATTCTTTGAGACAGAAAGAGAAATCCTGCCTGATCGGAGCAAGTTATATGACTATGAATAATGAGTTCTATAAAATCCTGAACGAAGAGATCAGTAACCGGGCAGAGCTGGAAGAAGATCGTATGGTATTAAGAGATCCGGCTCTTAGCGCCGACAGGCAGATTGAACAGATCGACGATATGATACAAATGGGGATTGACATACTCGTAGTAACCCCGGTGGACTGGAAAAGTTTGTCGGATATTTTGCAGAAAGCGAAAGCGCAGGGAATCTATATTGTGGTGGTAGATTCTAATCTGGAAGATGAAAGCCTGGCGGACTGTACCATTACTTCTGATAACTATGATGCAGGACACATTGTAGGGGAATATTTTCTGGAAGAAAATGAAGAATCCAATCTGATAGTCATGACCCATGATGTCGCTAAATCCGGACAGGACAGAGTAAGGGGATTTCTGGATGTGGTGGAGCGAAGCGACAGGATTCATATTGTGGAAACCATAGACTGTGACGGGCAGCTGGAGATCGCTATGCCAAAAATGCAGCGCGCCATTGACGAAGGGGTGCAGTTTGACAGTGTATTTTGCCTGAACGATCTGGCAGCCGTCGGCGTGGCGGCTGCACTGGATGACAGCAATATGTTGGATAGTGTAAAAGTATACGGAATAGATGCTTCCCCTGATGCCAAGGCTCTGATCAAAGAAGGCATGATGTCGGCGTCGGCGGCGCAGTTTCCCTCCAAGATCGGGCAAACGGCGGCAGATGTGGTCTATCGGCTTTTAAAAGGGGAGACGGTAGAAAAGAATATCCATGTGCCGGTAGAATTGGTGAATCAGGAAAATGTAGAACAATACAGTGTTGAAAGATGGCAGTAGATAAAAGGACGTCCTATGAACAAGAATCAGTTTCCCGGATATGTACTGGGCATTATGAAAAATCTGAATATGCTGATTATACTCTATATATCAGGAGTGACTGCAAGGAGTCTGTTCGGATATATCCATGAAAATTCGGCGATGGATTTTTTGATGAAAGCGGGACACATGCCCATGGAACCATGGAAAATACCGATCCTTGCGGTTGGACTGTATATTTGCCTGTTGCTTTTACTTTCCATCCGGTGCAGAAACAATCCAAGTTTTCTGCTCAAGACGGCCATGGAGCTGGGAGTTGCTTTTGGGATCAGTTATGTGCTGAATTTCAGTTATACAGGTATTGTGCTTTTGATCATCGCGGATACTATGGGCTATTTTACGGATACGAAACGCAGGATTATACTGGTAACTTCCATATGTGCGGTGTATATGATACTGGATTATAATCTTTTATCTGTGAGATACAGTATTATATCTATTGAGACCTTTTGGGGATATTATCACAGCGATGTACAGTCAGCTCTTCTGGGTTTTAGAAATATCCTGAATTCTTTTAATACGTTGATTTTTATTATTTATGCCATTGTCCTTATACTGGGCGAGGTGAAGGAAAAAGAAAGAATCCTGGGACTGAATGAAAAGCTTCATGACGCTAACCTGGAATTAAAACAGGCAAACCAGAAACTGGAAGAATATGCCAAAGAATCAGAAAAGGCGGCAGAAACTCGGGAGAGGAATCGTCTGGCCAGAGAGATACACGATACACTGGGGCATTCACTGACGGGAATTATTACGGGGATCGAAGCATGCGTTATGTTGATGGATATAGCGCCGGAAGCTACAAAAGAACAGTTGAAAGCCATTGCGGAGGTGGCAAGGGAAGGCGTGAAAGACGTCAGGCGGTCTGTAAAAGCGCTGCGCCCGGACGCGCTGGAGGCGTTGGATTTAAAAAGCGCCCTGATCCGGATGATAGAAGGGACGAAGCGTTCTACCAGTGTGGACATAGAGTATCGGATTCAGGCGGAACTTAAATTTTTTAATAAAGATGAGGAAGATATTATTTACCGAATTGTACAGGAATCTATCACCAATTCCATCCGTCATGGAAAAGCGGATCATATATGGGTCAATATTGACCGGGAATATAATTTGCTGCATATCCATCTGAAAGACAACGGAATTGGCTGCAGTAATGTGCAAAAAGGATTTGGCCTGCATCATATGGAGGAACGGCTGAATATGCTGAAGGGGTCTTTGCGGTATAATGGAGAAGACGGATTTACCGTGGATGCGTCGATACCGATTAGATGGGGAACGGAGGAAGAAAAGTGATTAAAGTATTGATTGCGGATGACCAGGAACTGATCAGGCAGAGCCTTCAGATTATCCTGAACAATGAGAAGGATTTTGAGGTGACGGATGCGGTGGCAAACGGAGTAGAAGTGATACGCTCTATCCGCAAAGAACGACCGGATGTGATTCTGATGGATATTCGTATGCCTGAGATGGACGGAGTGGTCTGTACACAGATTATCAAGGAGAATTATTCGGATATTAAGATTATCATATTAACTACATTTGATGATGATGAGTATGTATTTAATGCGCTGAAATATGGGGCCAGCGGTTACCTTCTGAAAGGAATTTCCATGAAAGAACTGACGGAGGCAATCCATAAAGTTTACCACGGCACGGCCATGATCAATGAGGATATCGCTTCTAAGGTTGTAAAGCTTTTTTCGAGGATGGCGCAGTCTAATATGATGATCCAGGTGGATGAGCAGCAGTCCCGGGAATTAAAGAACAGCGAATGGCAGATCATCGTACAGGTGGGAAGCGGATTGTCCAACAAGGAGATCGCTGCCAGACTGAATCTTTCAGAAGGGACGATTCGTAATAGCTTAAGTACTATTTTAAGTAAACTGAATCTGCGTGATCGAATCCAGCTTGCCATATGGGCGGTGCAGACAGGGGCAGTCAATCGGGTATTTAAGGATGAAAATTAAATGAAAGACAAAACAAATCGGCGATATGTCACCCGGATCGGCATTTTTTTAGTGCTGCTTTTCATTCTCTGGCTGATCGCCGGAAACGGGTACAGGAGGCTCCCGTGGCTTTATGAAGATGTGGTAAGGATCGGAGTATTTTCAGACAGTTATTGGGAGGTACAAAACGGATATGCCTATCGGATCGTGGATGATGCGATTGCGCTTTTTGAAGAACAGCATCCGGGCGTGAAAGTAGAGTATGTCAGCGGAATTATGAAAGAAGATTATTCCGAGTGGCTTTCTGAGCAGATGATGAAAGGAACGGCGCCAGATGTGTTCTTTGTAACAGGCGAGCATTTTAATGATTTTGCAGCGGCTGATGCGCTGAAAGACCTGGCTCCTTTTATGGAGGAGGATGCAGAATTTGATGGGGAAAAGTACTATTCTTCTGCCTGTGAATATGGCATCTATGAAGGAAAGCAGTATGCGCTTCCCTTTGAATGCGCTCCTAAGCTGATGTTTGTGAATAAAAGTATATTAACCGCAGAGGGGATTCCCATGCCTGCCGTTGACTGGACCTGGGAGGACTTTTATAAGATCTGCAGGAAAGTCACAAAAGACACAGACGGCAACGGAACGGTTGACCAGTTTGGGACTGTGGGATATACCTGGGAGGATGCATTTGATTCTAATAATGTCTGTCTGTTTAATAAGAATGGGACGGAATGCTATCTGACGGATGAAAAGGCTGGAGAGGCTATTGCGTTTATGGAGCGATTAGAGGGATTAAACAGCGGATACAGTGTTACCAGTAAGGATTTTACACTGGGCAATGTGGTATTCCAGCCTATGTTGTTTTCGGAATACAGAGCCTATAAATCTTATCCGCTCAGTATAAAAAAATATGCGGGATTTGAGTGGGACTGTATTACGATGCCGGCAGGTCCAAAAGGAGAGAATATATCCAGGCTGGATACGCTTTCGGTTGCCATGAATGCGTCCTCGGTTCATACACAATATGCCTGGGAGCTGATGAAGCTTCTGACAGGGGATGTGGATATTCAAAGCGAGATTTTTGATTATTCAGAGGGTGTGTCCGTGTTAAAGGAGGCAGTGGCGTCAGAAGACACTTTGAAACTTCTGATGGACAGCTCCAATACGGGCAGTCCTTTGCATCAGGATATGTTAAGCCATGCGCTGGAGCAGGCGGTTGTGGTTCCGCGGTTTCATGATTATGAGAGCGCCGTTCTGGAAGTGGAACGGGCGATCCGTACCATATTGGACGGCAATTCAAATATCAGTATGGAAACCATTATTCAGAACCGCAACATTAACAATTATCTGAAAGGAAAACAATAAAAAGTGACAAATGTCATATAAAAAAGGTGACACATGTGAGATGAACATGTGCCGCCTTTTTTATATACTGAGATCACAGTTAAACAATACATACGGAGGGAGGTACTTACAGATGAAGTACATATTGTTGGTCAGCCACGGAATGATGGCGCCTGGACTGCACAATGCTTTGGGAATGCTTGCCGGAGAAGACAGAGAAGATATCCTGTCTACCAGTTTGAAAAACGGTATGGGTTCGGATGAATTTGCCGAAAATGTGCGGAAATGTGTTTCTGTGGTGAAAGAAGGAGACGAGATCCTGCTGTTCGCGGATTTGATCGGAGGTTCTCCTTTGACGACTACAGCGGACGTGTTGGCGGCGGAAGGTCTTTTGAACCGCACAACCATGGTCGGCGGCATGAACCTGCCGCTGGTGTTAAGCGCGGCGGTTACCAAAGACACCATGGATACAAGAGAACTGATAGATATGCTGGTTCCTGAGTCCAGGGAGATGCTGCAGGAATTTAAAGTTGCAGCAAATGAAACAGAAGACGACGAGATATAGGAGGAGAGTATTATGGCAATTTCATTTATTCGTGTGGATGACAGAATGATTCATGGGCAGACATGTACAAGATGGGCGCTGGAGTATCCCTGTGACGGACTGATAGCGGTCAATGATGCGGCAGCGAAAAATCCGGTGCTGAAATCAGCATACAAGAGCGCCAGCGGAAAAAAGACTTTTGTCTGGGGCGTGGAAGAATTTAAGGAGAAGACGGAGAAAGTTCTGAAAAGTAAGGACAATTATTTCCTGATTACCAAAAATCCCATTGACATGGAAAAGATTCTTGTAGGACAGGGATTAAAATGCGGAATCAATACCGTAATTATCGGGCCGTGCAACGACCGTCCGGGAACGACAAAGCTGGGCAACAATCAGTCCATCACCCAGGAAGAGGCACAAGCGCTTGAGAATATCATGAACGCCGGGTTTGAGGTAGAGTTTGCGTTGTTAAAAGAAGAGGCAATCGGCAACTGGAAAAAGTTCAGAGGACAGTTCGGATTTAACTAAGGAGGGGAAAAGATGGTAATCAGTTGGTTACAGGCGGCGCTGCTTGGCCTGTTTGCATGTTTATCGAGTATGCCCGGCCTGGGCGGTACTTCGATTGGTAACTATACATTAGGAAGACCTTTAATCGGCGGTTTTGTGTGCGGACTGATCCTGGGAGATATGACAACGGGTATCCTTGTAGGATGCGCCATGCAGGTCATCTATATCGCGCTGGTCACTCCGGGCGGAACAGTATCCGCTGATGTACGCGCAGTCAGTTACATAGGTATTCCGCTGGCTATGGTGGCGCTTAAAAGCTATGGCCTGGACGCGACTTCCGCGGAGGGCGCGGCGCTGGCAACTTCTTTCGGCGCAATGGTAGGTACGCTTGGAACCGTATTATTTTATGGAACAGCTACAATCAACCTGGCATGGCAGCACATCGGCTGGCAGGCGGTTGAGAAAAGAAATTATCACAAATTATATCTGGTAGACATGGGCTTGCCGTGGATCTCCCATCTGCTTTGTTCTTTTATCCCGACCCTGATCATGTGTAAGATGGGAGCAAGCGTGGTCGAGCTGATCAAGACAACGCTTCCGATGGATGGCCTGGCAATGAAGACGCTGTTTACGGTTGGTTCTCTGCTTCCCTGTGTAGGTATTGCCATTCTGTTAAAGCAGATCGTAAAGCAGGTAACAGATTTTATCCCGTATCTGTTTGGATTTACCCTGGCGGCGTCCTTAGGCATCAACCTGGTGTCGGCAACAGTTATTGCAGGAATGTTTGCAGTGATCAACTATAAGATCAAGATGCTGTCTGTAAACGGGCCGACGGTCGCAGGCGGTTACGAGGATGAGGAAGAGGAGGATATCTGATTATGGAGAAGAAATTATCAAAAAAGGCGCTTTCAAAGTCTTTTCATAACTGGTACTATGGACACCTGACCTGTTTTTCCCAGGAGCATATGCAGACCTTTGGGTATCTGTGTTCCATGCTTCCTCTGGTAGAAGACCTGTATAGTAACGAAGATGATAAAGCAAAAGCAATGAACACTTATACGGCATTCTTCAACACAGAGCCGCAGCTGGGCACTGTGATTGTAGGTATCACGGCAGGTTTGGAAGAAGCAAGGGCAAACGGAGTGGACGATGTGGACGATGAGACCATCAATGGCCTGCGCGCCGGTCTTATGGGGCCGATTGCAGGTATTGGCGATTCTCTGGTAGTCGGTACGGTGATCCCGATCCTTTTAGGTATCGCCATGGGCATGTCCACCGGCGGTTCTCCGCTGGGGGCGATCTTCTACATCATTGTATGGAACCTGTTTGCTTACTTCGGAATGAAATTCCTGTATTACAAAGGTTATAGCCTTGGTACCAAAGCCGTGGAATTTCTGATCGGCGCTCAGGGCGACGCGATTCGTGAATCTGTATCGATCCTCGGCGGAATGGTTATCGGCGCCGTATCGGCGACCTGGGTCAGCGTGACCACGTCTCTGCAATTGTTAAATGAAGCAGGAGAGCCGTACCTGGTATTGCAGGATAAATTAAACGAAGTATTTCCGGGATTACTGACTGCGGTTTTTGTTATCGCCTGCTGGTTTTTGATGGCAAAAAAACAGATGTCCCCGATTAAAGTCATGCTGCTTTTAGTAGTCGTAGCTTTTGTGGGAGTTCTTGTGGGATTCTTCAATCCGGGACTTGTTTATTAAAAAACAAATTATATCAATAAGCGTCTGCCCGTGGTATATCGGGCAGATGCAAAAGGATCACGGAGGATACTATGCGTACGATGGAAAAGAACAGATTGTCACAGGAAGCAAGGCTTCAGATCAAAGCGCTTGGAAGAATTGAACGGTGGATGAAAACAGCACTTGTCGTATCCGCGGTCGGCGTAGCGTTTGCCTATGCCGGGTTTGGAGGAGGGCAGATAAATTTTTTCTTTGGTATTTGTGGTATCCTTTTAATCTTATGTGGGTTGGGATGTGCGGCGGTCTGTAATCTTGGATTAAAGAATGGAAGGCGCAATGTAGAGAAGATTCTGCATCTTCTGGATGGAGGGGCAGGTCATGAGACAGTATAAACTAATTTGTGTGGATGTGGACGGAACGCTTTTGAACGATGAAAAAAAGATTCCTGAACTGGTAAAAAGAAGTATTCAAAAGGCTTCCAAAATGAATATTCAGATTGCGCTGGTAACGGGAAGGATGCCCGCGGGGGCGGAGATTGTGGAAAAAGAACTGGAAGTTCCCTGTATCAAAGCCTGCAGCGCAGGAACGTATATCCTGTTAGGCGACCAGTGTATCCATACAGAATATATGATGCCCATCGTCATGCAGGAGATTTACAGGGAATTTGCGAAAAAAAACAGGCTTCCTATCTGGATTTTCAGAGGAAGAACATGGTATGTGTCGGATGTGGATTCTTATGTAAAACAGGAGATGGAGATCATCCAGTGCCATCCGAAGATTACGGACGTGGACAGCCTGGCGGAAGAATGGGAGCAGAAAGGAACGGGTCCTAATAAGCTTCTGTTTGCGGCACAACCGGAGACGATCAGCCGTATCCAAAGGGAGATGGAGGCGCTTGCGCTTCCGGGAATCGATATGGCCAGGTCTGCGGATTCCTACCTTGAAATTTTTCCCAAAGGCGTCACAAAAGGCACGGCGTTAACGGTTATTTGCGAGAAGCTGGATATTAAACTGGAAGATACCATGGCTTTTGGAGACCAGGAACTGGATATTCCCATGATAGAGAAAGCAGGCACAGGTATTGCCATGGGAAACGCTATCGAAGAACTGAAAGAAATTGCAGATTTTGTGACAAAGACCAATAATGAATCGGGAATCGCATTTGCGCTGGAGCGTTACCTGACAAAGACATGACAGAGAAGAAAGAAGTAAGCATATGGTAAAATTTAGATTTACAGTAAAGGATCCGTCGGGCCTTTCGCCGAAGCTTGCAGGAGAGCTGGTAAAGGAAGCAATCAAATGTACCAGCAAAGTAACAATTCAGAAAGAGGAAAAAAGCGGTAATGCGAAACTGATCTTTCATGTGCTGTCTCTTTCTGTCAAAACAGGAGAAGAAGTAATCCTCCTGATAGAAGGGGAGAATGAAAAAGAAGAAGCGGCTGTTTTGGAAGCGTTTATAAAAGGGAATATAGACGGCAGGTAAGGCTGTAAAAAGGGACAGAAAATGAGATAAAGGGAACTCTGGCTTGCGGGCTGGGGTTTCTTTATGTTTCAGCTAAATATATTGTCAGGATCATACAATTTGGATATAATGGTAGTAAAGAGAAGGAACCATAAGGACGGTAAAGAAAACACAGGACTTAAGACCAGATACAGTGTTGAAGAAAAGGAATTAAAGAGAGAATTGTATTGTAGAGTGACAGAAAGTGTGACAGGATAATGACGGAGCAGAAAAATGACTTCGGTGAAGGCAGTGTGGCGAGAAATATCATAAGCATAGCGGTTCCTATGACCGTGGCGCAGATCTTAAATCTTCTGTATAATTTGGTAGATCGGGTTTACATTGGGCATATTCCGGGGGCGGACTCGCTGGCGCTTACGGGCGTGGGGCTGACCTTTCCGATTGTGAGTATGATTGTGGCGTTTGCGGGGCTGTTCGGTATGGGGGGCGCGCCGCTTTGTTCCATTGCGAGAGGCAAGAACGACTTAAAACAGGCAGAAGAGATTATGCAGAATGCTTTTTGGATGTTGATCTTGACAGGACTTGCGATTACGGTGGTCGGCTATGTGATTGAACGACCACTTTTATATGGCCTGGGAGCCAGCGATGCTACCTATACATATGCCGGCGCTTATCTTAAAATCTATCTGGCAGGCAGTCTGTTTCTTATGATCGAGCTGGGCATGAATCCGTATATTAATTCCCAGGGCTTCGGGAAGACTGGCATGATTACAGTGGCGTTGGGAGCAGTGATTAATCTTGTGCTGGATCCGTTATTTATTTTTGTATTTCATATGGGTGTCCAGGGGGCGGCTCTTGCGACGGTCATTGCCCAATTCTGCTCCGCTGCCTGGGTGTTTCTGTTTCTCATAGGGAAAAAGCCCATACTTCGCCTGAAGCTTAAATGGGGTATGCCTGACTGGAACCTGGTGGGGCAGATTATGGCTCTTGGCGCTTCCAGTTTTATTATGAATTTTACCAACAGCGTAGTGCAGGTAGTTTGTAACAGGCAGTTACAGTTTTATGGAGGCGATCTGTATGTAGGCGTTATGACGGTTTTAAATTCGATCCGCGAAGTGCTGACGATGGTGGTGATCGGCATGGCTAATGGGGCGCAGCCGGTAATTGGCTTTAACTACGGCGCAGGAAAAAAGGACAGGGTCAGGCAGGGAATCCGCTTTATGACTACAGTGTGTATCGTGTATACCTGTATTGCATGGATTGTGACCCTTGCTTTTCCGGAATCTTTTATCAGGATGTTCAATGCAGATCCGGATCTTTTGAAAGCCGGCGTGCCGGCTATGCATATTTATTTTTTCGGTTTTTGCTTTATGGCGCTGCAGTTTTCCGGGCAGACTACCTTTCAGGCTTTGGGTCAGGCGCGGTATGCCATTACATTCTCCCTGTTCCGCAAGATCGTGATCGTGGTGCCTTTGACTCTTTTGCTTCCGCTTATCCCCGGAATCGGACTTTACGGCGTCTTTCTGGCAGAACCGATCTCTAATTTCGTCGGCGGATGCGCGAGTTTTTTTACGATGATTTGTGTGATCTGGAAGGGGAAATTGGCGGAAAAATAATTTTTATTTAAAATGGCGCGGGAATTGCCAGAAAAAACCGGCATAATTTTCTCCAGGATTCAGGATACTATCTTTGTAATCATCTAAAGGAGGAAATGAATATGACCAGATTAGATTGCTCAGTTGTAAACTGTACCTACAATAAGGACAATTCCTGCTGCAAGGACAATATCCATGTGGGCGGACGTGATGCGAGAGTAACCGACCAGACCTGCTGTGACAGCTTCCGGGAGCGCAGGACGGACGGAGCACGCAATGCGGATGAGATTCCCAGCAAGCCTACGGAAGTTTCCTGCGACGCCACAACCTGCGCCTATAATCAGTCATGCAAATGTCATGCAGACCAGATCCAGGTGGCCGGTTCCAATGCCTGCAAATGTGATCAGACCGAGTGTGCTACTTTTAATTGCGAATGTAGATAAAACCAAAATGGGGCTGTCGGGAAATAGATAGCTCCAAACAGGGGTAGGTGTGATTCGTGCGAAT
>CAJUMT010000016.1 GCA_910587495.1 uncultured Lachnospiraceae bacterium
GTAAGATTGCCTTCAACAAAATGCACTTTTTTCGTAGTCAGAGAAGATGTTGAATCATCGCAATCTCCCCAACCATGTTTCTTTAGCGCCTTATTAAAGGATTTTTTTGCACATTCTTTTAAAAACCCACAATCCTCAAAGTCTTCACAACTTACAATTTCAAGGTTGTAATCCAAATCAATCGGCAACGAAGCGGATTCAATTCCTGTATGATCTTATCTGAATCCATTGGCATACCTCCTATTTCTTAACTTCCCAGTATCCGCCACGAGCTGCTCCGTGACGCACTATAATCCTTTCTTCACGAAGGCCTTTTATCTGCTTTTCAACCGCTCTCGAAGTAAGATTCAGTTCCATTGCAATTTTTTTCGCAGAAATATCGGGATACGTCTCCATCAATTGAAGTATCATTTCCTTCGTATCTTTCTCCGAAGTATTTTCTTCTTTCTCCGAACTTTTCTCCGAACTATTTCCCTGTTTCTCCGAACCTCCTCCGAACTCAGATAAATTTCCTTCAAAAGTCGGATTTCGGTACAAATTAATACGAACCATACCGTCATACACCTGAAACTCTGGTTCCGGCAAATGCCAGGCAGCAGCAGCCATCTTTATTTTTTTGATGCCTGTTCCCCAGGATTCTACATATCCCATTTGATTAAGGATATTCGCTATGGCCTTATTCCGCAACTTTGTATGCCCATTCATCATTTCCTCGTAAGTCAGGCCATTATATAATCCGCCCGGAGAAGTAACCTCAAGACGATCATCATAAATTGCCACCTGCACACAAGATTCCTCAGTAAACATACGATGGCAATGCGCATTGATAATCATTTCCCGAATAGCTTCTATTGGAAGCTCATATGCTTCGCGACGCAGTAATCCTTCCACGGTCGCTCCTAACCTTATGTTGCGAAGCACAAAAGATACCGCCTTTTCTATCTGCTGATAAATCGGGCCGGCATAATCTCTCTTATCAAGAAACACCGTTCTCTCTGTTCCTTTAAATACCGCGCACTGTGTCCTGGAAAAAGAAAAATGTTCAGACGTCAACAGCGCGAAAGCATTAGAGGCATACAAATATCCCTCCACATCCTTTAACAGTTTCCAGTTTTGAAGCTGCACCTTTGCAACCTCCCGTTCCGGCAATCCTGCCTTTTCCCTAGAAAAGATAATATCATTGCAAAGCCGTGTGATCGCCTCCTCCGTTACCGGATAGTCATAACAAATTAACTCATCCCATGAAATCCTGGCCCCTTCCATTTCCAGCTCCCGAATTTTCTCAGAATTTGCCGGTCTGGAAGTTCCTGCTACCCTGATGTAGGTGCCCTTCTCTTTTCCTTTGGATTTCAGGTAATATGGCCTATTGACCCCCGGCTTTACGTCAACTATAATGACTGCTTTCCCATTCACCGTCTGAGGGCAAATTTCCGGCACAATCTGTGGCTCGCACGAATCCGAAACAGCATTGGCAATATTATCCATTGTCTGAAAAAGGACAGATTCATCAATTCCTACAATTTCATGCGTTTTGTCAGTAACACCAAAATACAGCCTACCACCCTGCGTATTTGCAAAAGCTATAATTGTTTTGATATACTTCTCCGAGTTTGCAGGAAGCATTTCTTTAAACTCAATGTTCTTAGATTCTCCGCCAGTTATTTCTTCTACTGTCATCTTACCACCTCCTCACTTGATTTTTGCCAGTACCTCCTGGACTAATGTGCAATTGTATTTCACGCCATCATCCAGATCAATACTGGCCATCTGGTCAGCAAGGTGATGGTTTTTCTCTTCGTATATTCTGGTTTCTTCTACCTGTGCCTGAAATTTGATAAGCTGCTTATTCAGCTTCACCCGCTCAGATGTAGTCACGTCTTTCATCCGTTTTTCCAAGTCAGCTATTGCCGAGCGATAACGGGACTGCTGCTCATGTACATAGCCTGTCCTGATACGGGCTATCGTATCAGCTTTATATCGGTGCATATAAATCAATGCCTTAAACCCATTCTTCTTACCACTGTCAAGCAGCCAGTAAAGCGAACATTTCTGATAAATCCTGCAATGGTCTGAATAAAAGTCACTCAGGAAATAGTTCCGGATCACATCTTTCGGCTGACTCTTACCACCAAGCGCATCGGCAATAAATTTCAAATTCTCATCCAGAGTGTCCGCGCCGTAAACCGTTTTCACGAATTTATTGTCTTAATCTGCTGCGAAAGAAGTATATTTGTTGTCGTTCCATTCACCGCCTGCATAGGCAAGTTCTAATATCTCTGCCAAGGTCAGCTTTGCGGACGGTAACATCCTTATCCTCAACCTCAGGTGTCAGTTCTTCCTACAAGCCGTAAATGTTGATGAAGATGCGGTTCAATTCTTCCTCGTTGGCTTTCAGCTGGTGGAAACGAGCGCCACATTCAGCCCGCCTGGTCAAAGGCTTTGACAATGTTAGGAACTTTGCGACGCAGTGGGTGGTGCTGGAAGTCCCATGAGGTTTCAAAGGAATTCCAATCCAAGTTTGAAGTATTCATTAGGGCATCAACAAGTCTATTTATATTATTTACAGGCAAATCGAACGGCATTGAGAGTACGAATCTGATCATTATATTCAATGTCGGAGCCAAAAAACTCAAATATTGTTTTGCTACAACAGAATTGCAGTATGCTACAACTGCTCTCAGATTTATTTCTTTTGATTACAAACTAAATCCAGCCATATCAGAAAGATATCCAGAAGGTTTTAATCTAAATGCTGGTGTACCTGTTGTAATCCTCGACCATGTTATTAATAGCTTAAATTTGAATCTTTCTAAATTCTCCACCTTTATTGTAAGGAAACCACTTTTTTTCTTGATAGGAATCCTGTATATTTTTTGCATTGAACATTATTTCCGTATTAAAAACTTCTCACCAAAAATGCAAAAATTTGTCATTATCATCTTTTTGAATACCAACAGATGCAGAAACAACATTTTTAAGTAACTGTTTATTCTCAAATGCTTTTAATGTTTTTTCTGAAATCCAATATGCAATCGGATTTCCTGGTATTTCATAAAATCCGCATTGTTTTGCTTTGTAAATGTCATTTTTACAAAGAAAGGCCTTTTCTTTTTCATATTGCGTTGTGTAAGCAATCAAACGGCTATATGTTCCTATATAATTTTTAATCAGACTATTGCGCCGAATAAATGAAGTTGTTTGAACAACCTCTCCACCAATTTTCTCAAAAGCTCTAGCTCCAAAATGTGCCATATTTAATATATCATCATTTAGGAATTATTTCTCATCTTCTCAAATGTGGAAATAAACGTCCAACTATGTTGTGTTATAATTCCGAGCAATCGATTCTTTTTAATCATAGTATTGCATTTTTCAATGAATACAGCAAACAAGTCAGCCTTTGTATCTGGAAAGTTTTTCTTAACTAATGCACTTATCTTCATCAGCACATTGAAATTAATATTTGTTTGATTTCGTTATAAAAATATTGATTCATAAAAAAGTCCCTCTATCATTTCTAAATTGACAAAAACCACGCCTCATCAATAGTATAGTCATTCACTGGAGCAACTCCTAATTGCAATTCCCTTAATTTGTCTACTAATTCTTCTCCATCAACTAAATCGATTGGAGTAGTTCCTGGTCTATTTGCCTCTTCAATAGCAGGTGTTGAAAATTTCCCAGTTGTTATAAATAAACCTTTGTCGGCTCTTCCTTGCATAGCTCCTCTAAAATCTCGAATTTCTCCAGCAGACACAGTTCCAGTATAGCGCTTACATTGAAACAGCATATGAAAACTGATTATACCATTTAATTTTACGATTCCTGTACCATCTATCCCTCCATCCCCGGTTTTCCCAGTGACTTTAACCTGAGTAAATCCAGATTCTCTTAATAATCTTTGCGTTAATCGTTCAAAAGCATCTGGTTTTAAGTTCAATAAAATATTTTTTAATTTTTCACGCCACGATTGTATCTCATCTGGTGTATCTACACCATCATTTTCCAGATTCTCATCTTCAATATCTATATTATGGGTATCGTTTGTTTTTAAAAAAGTCATTTCACGAACCTTTTGTACAACTTCTTCAGGATTAATCTTTTCCAACTCTCTTCCCATTGTTGTCAAAGACCATACTCCTCGTGAAGAATTTTCCAAGATTCCCACTTTCTTCATGCTTGTAGCTTTCCGCTCTCTTGGCAATATTATCAAGCGGCACTTTACCCTCGCCAAACTCAAGTTTTACATTGATATGTCCATCTGGTTTTTGTGGGAAAGCAGTACCACGGCCTCCACATGCACCGTCCCCGGAAACATATCGCACCCCTTCACCTTCCTTACCTCATACCCTTCCCCGCACAGATACTTCAGGTCCCGCGCCAGCGTAGCGCTGTCGCAGCTCACATAGACGATTCGTTCCGGCTGCATCTTCACCATCGTTGCAAGCGCCGCCGGATCGCAGCCTTTTCGAGGCGGGTCAACTACGATCACATCCGCGTAGATTCCGTCCTTTTCATACTTTTCGGGCAGCACTTCCTCCGCCTTTCCGACAAAAAATTCTGCGTTTTTGATGCCGTTAAGCCGGGCATTCCTTTTGGCGTCTTCAATAGCCTCCGGTATAATCTCCACCCCATACACCTGTTTCGCCTTTTTTGCAAGAAAAAGAGAGATCGTACCGATGCCGCAGTACAGATCCCACACAGTTTCATGACCCTTAAGCTCCGCGAAATCAAGCGCAGTTTCATAAAGCTTCTCTGTCTGTACCGGGTTGACCTGGTAAAAAGACAAGGGCGATATTTGATATTGTATGTCTTTAATATAATCAGTAATATATTTCTTTCCCCAGACAGGAATCAGTTCGGTTCCCATAATCACATTCGTGTTTTTAGTATTCACGTTGATCTGGATACTGGTCATCCCCGGAATTTCCTGCAAAGAAACGGACAGCTCATTCATAGCTTTAAACTTACGCCCGTTTACGACCAGACAGACCATAATTTCGCCGGTTCTAAAGCCTTTGCGCAGCAGCACATGCCGCAGCACGCCTTTCCCTGTCTTTTCATCGTAAGCAGGAATATGATGCTGTTTCATATGATCCAATATTTTTTGTAGAACAGGCTGATTTTCCTCTACACCCAGCCAGCATTCCGTACACGGTATGATATTGTGGGTGCGGGCCGCATAAAAACCGGTCACCACATGCCCCTCTTTATCTGTACCGAAAGGGAACTGCGCCTTGTTGCGATACCGCCAGGGGTTGTCCATCCCTATGATCTCAGGCCTGGGCAATTTGGTCAGTCCGCCTATGTGTTTCAAATTGTTCCATATTTTTTCGGCTTTATAGGAAAGCTGGGCTTTATACTCCATGGCCTGTAGCTGGCAGCCGCCGCATTGGCGGGCAAACTTACATCTTGGCTCCACACGCAAAGCGGACGGCTTTGCCACCTGCATTAAACGCGCATAACCATAGTTTTTCTTCATCTTCATGATCTTCGCCTGCACCGTATCCCCGATCACCGCGTCCTTCACAAAGAATGTAAAACCATCAAGCTTTCCGATGCCTTCGCCGTCCACACCCATATCTACGATCTGTATTGTAATAATATCCTCTTTTTTCAAAATATGCCTCCGCCGTCTATCTGCTGGTCCTTCGGATATTGGACTCAAACAGCCGGTTGTATCCTAACCACCCCTGATTATCCCCTGCCGCTTTTAAAGCCTCGATCATCATCTGCATATGCGCATCCGTATTGTCGGCAAAGTTCAGAGCCACCGCTTCCAAAAGAGCCGGCTTTTTTGGAGAGCCGTATTCCAGTTCCCCATGGTGGGATAAAATACAGTGCTTTAATTCATTGGCCAAAGTGACTGAAAACCCAGGGATCTTTCGGATCTTATCACCCACCATCTCCACACCGATCATAATATGCCCCAAAAGCTGTCCCGCGTCCGTATAATCGTTGGCCGGGAAGGGAGACAGTTCGTAGACCTTTCCGATATCATGGCACATGGCCGCCGTGTACAGAAGATCCGCGTGCAGCATGGGATATGCATGAATATAATATTCACATAACCTGGTGACACTTAAAGTATGCTCTAAAAGCCCTCCCACAAAGCCATGGTGTACACTCTTGGCCGCGCTGCTGAATTTAAAAGCTTTTACAAACTCCGTATCTTCCACAAAGATACTTTTTAAAAGCTTTCCCAGATGAGGATTTTCTACTCTGTCTACAAATCCTAAAAGTTCCCGGTACATAGCTTCCACATCCCGATCGCTGACCGGAAGAAAATCGGAAGGATCATATTCTCCCTCCTGTGCCCTGCGGACCCTTTTTACATTCAACTGAATCTGTCCCTGAAAGCTGGTCACATCCGCCACAATATCCACATAATCCAGTCCGTTAAAATCCTCGATCCCCCTGGAATTAGGGTCCCATATCTTGGCGTCCGCCATGCCGGTCTTATCCTGTAGGACAACATTTTCATAGGTCTTTCCCGCTTTAGTAAGGGCTGTCTGGCGGGATTTGCACAAATAAATACCGGAAATGCGTTCGCCTTCCCTGAAAGTCTCAATGTATTTCATATACGCTTTATTCTCCCATTCTCATATTTACATAATTGCCTGGTCTTACGCGGCAGTTACAATATGCTTAAATTTACTGAAAATTCCAGCTCCTGGTAACTGTTTAGATCCGGTCGCTGGCAGATCACCTGTATATTCTGCTCGCTGGAACATTTCAGCAGGATTGACATTATATCTTTTAAATTCGTGATATTCTGCCCGCTCATGGAGGTAATAATGTCTCCCGGCTGAATCCCCGCCTCGATGGCAGGCGAATCCATAGCCACCTCCGATACATAGACACCGATGGGAATATTTTCAGCTTCTGACACGGCAGTCGTCACGTCTGCGCCCACAATCCCCATATATACTATGTCCTGATTGTTGGATAAATGCTCGATAATATCTTTCATATCCGAGATACCATAAGCCTGTATCGTATTTTTCTGGCTGGCCGCTTCATAGTGATCCTGGAGGATACCGACGATCTGGCCGCTCCAGTTGACCAGCACGCCGCTTCCTGACCCCGATTTTACCAGATCGGTAGTCAGGACATTATAGCCGCCGTCATAAAGAGACGCCGCCTGGGATACCGAAGTAAGATTGCCAAACAGCACAGAACCATAGCTGCCCGCAGGACTTCCCACCGCAATGACAGGTTCGCCGCTTCTGAGTGTCTTGGAAGATCCCAGATCCGCATACTGTATAATATCACGGGTGCCTTCCTCCATATCACTTAAGTTCACGCTCACAACCGCCAGGTTCGTATTCCTGTCATATTTTTTCAACACAGCCGGAGCTGTGGTATGATCATAAAAAGTCACCTGAAGGCTCTCTCCGCTTACCACTTTCTCATAATCCGCCAAAATCAGGATTTCCAGACCGTTATCGCCGATCAGAATGCCCGCTGCAGAACTCTGGCTTATATACGTCTCGTCAAACCAGTCTGTGTCCACCATCACAGACGAAATATTGACCATACTCTTTTCCACCTGGTTCCCGATCTGCATAAGCTGCTGATACATTTTTTTATAATCTTCCAGTTCCATGCTTACGGTTTCGGTGATATAGACAGGCTCAGAGGGTTCTTCTTTCTCCCCGGAAGGTTCTTCTTTCTCCTCGGGCAGAGTGATAGGCTGTATCTCCTGCTCCTTAGGCCCAATGTCCAGCTTTGGAAGAAAGAGCGCCCAGATGAGCAGAGCGGTCAGACCAAACAGGACGCCGGACACCATCGACAGAACGATTCTTCTGACGATTCGGTTTTGATAAAGTTTTTTCTGTTTGATAGTTTCCTGCATAAATGAAAAATTGGCGTTTCTGTTCTCTTTTCCTTCTTCCATAACAGCCTCCTGTCGGGAATATTATACTATTTTTTGTCAAAAGTGTCTATACGTCCTTTTCATCCGCCGTCAAAAGTTGTAAAATGAATAATTAACAGGAGGGTCCTATGAACCAGAAAGCATTAAAAAAATTAGAATTTGATAAAATCATCCATATATTAACCGGCCATGCCGCCTCTTCCGGCGCCAAAGAGCTCTGCCAGAACCTTGTGCCTTTTTGTACTTTATCCGAGATTGAACAGGGACAGGCGGAGACGGCAGACGCACTTCGCCGTATCTTACGCAAGGGCGGCTTGTCTTTTGGCGGTATCCGTGACGTCCGCGGTTCCGTTAAGCGTTTAGAAATCGGCGGTGTTCTCGGCATGGGGGAACTTCTGCAGATCATGTCCCTTTTAGAAACCGCCAAAAAAGCAAAACAATATGGAGATCCCGAGTCGGACGAAATAATGAGAGATTCCCTGGATGCTTCTTTTGAACTTTTAGATCCGGTGATTTCTCTAGCAAATGATATACGCCGCTGCATTTTGTCAGAAGAAGAAATGGCAGACGACGCCAGTCCTGCCCTCTACCAAGTTCGCCGTTCCATGCGGCAGATGAACGACAAAGTACACAACACGTTAAATTCCATGGTCAACGGCTCCGCCCGCTCCTACTTACAGGATGCAGTCGTCACCATGCGGGACGGGCGCTACTGCCTGCCTGTCAAGGCAGAATACAGAGGTCAGGTTCCCGGCATGATCCACGACCAGAGCGCCACTGGCTCTACCCTTTTTATTGAGCCTATGGCCGTAGTAAAGCTAAATAACGATTTTAAAGAATTGCTCTTAAAAGAACAGCAGGAGATCGAGAAGATCCTGGCAGCTTTAAGCGAAGAAGCCGCCGCCTATATGGAGCTGCTCCTGGAAGATTACAGGACGCTTGTATACCTTGACTTTGTTTTCGCCAAAGCTATGCTGGCCAAAGAGATGAAAGCCACCAGGCCTTTATTTAACACCGAAGGCCGGCTGCATATCAAAGACGGGCGTCATCCCTTGTTAGACCCGAAAAAAGTCGTCCCGGTCAATATCTGGCTGGGAAAGGATTTTGATCTTTTGATTGTTACCGGCCCTAACACCGGCGGCAAGACGGTTTCCCTTAAAACAGTCGGTCTTTTTACCCTCATGGGGCAGGCAGGACTTCATATTCCGGCCTTTGACCGCTCGGAGCTGACCGTCTTTGACAGCGTATTTGCCGATATCGGAGATGAACAAAGTATTGAACAGAGCTTAAGTACTTTCTCTTCTCATATGAGTAATATTGTGTCCATTTTAAAAGAGGCCACGCTTCACTCTCTTGTCCTTTTTGATGAGCTTGGCGCAGGCACAGACCCCACCGAAGGCGCGGCTTTAGCCATTTCTATCCTGGATCACCTACACAAACAAGGCATCCGGACCATGGCTACCACCCATTACAGCGAGCTTAAGATTTATGCGCTTTCCACCGAAGGCGTGGAAAATGCCTGCTGCGAATTTAATGTAGAATCCCTGCGCCCCACCTACCGACTTCTGATCGGTATTCCTGGAAAGAGCAATGCTTTTGCTATCTCGTCCCGACTGGGACTTCCGGATTTCCTTATTGAGGAAGCTAAACAGCAACTAAGCGCCCAGGACGAAAATTTTGAAGACGTGATCTCCGAACTGGAACAAAACCGCGTCACTTTGGAAAAAGAGCAGGAACAGATCCGCCAGTATAAAGAAGAAATCAAAAGGCTTCGTAACAGCCTAAAGCAAAAGCAGGACCGCATAGACGAGCAAAAAGAAAAGATCCTGCAAAAAGCCAACGAGCAGGCCAATGCTATCCTGCGGGAAGCAAAGGAATACGCCGACGAAACTATGAAAAATTTCCACAAGTTTGGAAAAGAATCCATTTCCGTAAAAGAGATGGAAGAAAACCGCGCCCGGCTTCGTGAGAAGATTAAAGGCACGGAAACCGGCCTTCTCCCCCAGGCTCCGAAACCAAAAAAGAAAGTAAAAGCCACCACGCTGCATATCGGAGATCGGGTAAAAGTCTTAAGCCTGAACTTAGAAGGCACCGTAAGCACCCTTCCCGGCCCCAAAGGGGACTTGTACGTCCAAATGGGTATTCTGCGCTCTCAAGTTAATATAAAAGACCTGGAGTACATCGGAGAAGCCGAACAGCTTTCCTTGGGAAGCGGCGGGTCCAGAAGCGGCAAGATTAAGATGGCCAAGTCTGCCTCCGTCAGTACGGAGATCAACCTGATCGGTAAGACAGTAGACGAAGCGCTTGCCGAGCTGGATAAGTATCTGGACGACGCCTATATTGCCCATATGCCCAGTGTGCGGATCGTACATGGAAAGGGTACGGGCGCTTTAAGGAATGCAGTACACCAACATCTGAAACGCTGTAAATATGTAAAAACCTACCGGTTGGGCGCTTTCGGAGAAGGCGAAGCCGGCGTCACCATTGCGGAATTTAAATAAGTAACAGACGAAGGAGAATTATATACAATATGGCATCTAAACAGAAAATATTGATTGTTGACGACGACGCGAACATCGCCGAATTGATCTCTTTATATCTGACAAAAGAATTTTATGAAGTACGGATTGTAGAAGACGGCGAAAGGGCGCTGCAGGTATTCGATACTTTCCAGCCCAACCTGATCCTTTTAGACCTGATGCTTCCAGGCATAGACGGCTATCAGGTCTGTCGGGAGATCCGGACCAGATCCAACATCCCCATTATTATGCTGTCCGCCAAAGGCGAAATCTTTGACAAAGTACTGGGACTTGAACTGGGCGCCGACGATTATATGATCAAACCCTTTGATTCCAAAGAACTGGTAGCCAGAGTAAAAGCTGTTTTGCGCCGCTTCCAGCCAACAAGGCAGGAAGTTCCGCCCGCTTCCAAACTGGTTCAGTATCCTGACCTGATCATTAATCAGACGAACTACTCTGTCATTTACAGAGGAAAAACAGTAGAAATGCCGCCCAAAGAGCTGGAACTTCTCTATTTCCTTGCGTCTTCTCCCAACCAGGTATTTACCAGAGAACAGCTTTTAGATCATATCTGGGGCTATGAGTACATTGGAGACACCCGCACCGTAGACGTCCATATTAAAAGACTCAGGGAAAAAATCAAAGACCACGAATCCTGGAAGCTGGCAACTGTCTGGGGCATCGGCTACAAATTTGAGGTAAAATAATGCATCTGTCCCTTAATGTTAAATACGTCCTTATTTACCTTCTTTTTGGCCTGTTAAGTTTTTTATGTATATCCACTGTCACATCCCATTTGATGATGGAAAACACTGTTACTGCGCAGGCATCGGATTTTTATCAGGAAGGGATCTGGCTCTCTGAGCAATATGTAGAGAACTATTTTGCAAAACAGGAAGACAGAAAAAATCTCGCCGCCATCCGCTCACACCTTAATTCCCTTAGCATCTATCTGGATGCGCGCATTCATTTGATCAGCCGGGAAGGGGATATCATGCTGGATACGCAAAGCGACGAGACGCCCAAAGAGCCTCAAAAAATAGAAAATTTCAATCCGGTGCTTCCAAAGGGCAGATATTATACAATAGGAGATTTCTTCGGTATGTTTCCTGAAGAAACCTTAAGCGTATTGATCCCGGTATCCCACAATTACCATGTGCGCGGTTATATCGCCATCCACACGCCTATGGCTCTTATCATAGATAAAAAAGAAGGATATCTGTTCTCCTTTTATGTAACCAGTATACTTTTAATGGTTCTTGAATTTTTGTTTGCCGCAGTCATCTGGCTAATGGTCATCCTTCCTCTGCACAGGCTGAGAAAAGCTGCCGGAGAATATGTCCTGGGTCATTACAATACACCTATCTCCATGAAGCGGGAAGACGAGATTGGTTTTCTTTCGGACACATTGGATTTTATGGCTATGTCTTTGAAAGATTTTGACGAAGATCAGAGGAAATTAATTTCCAATGTATCCCACGATTTCCGTTCTCCCCTTACCTCTATCAAAGGATATATAGAGGCCATACTGGACGGTACGATTCCTTATGAAATGCAGGAAAAGTATCTGAACATTGTCCTGCGGGAAACCGAGCGCCTGACTAAATTAACCAGCGGGCTTTTAACGCTCAATTCCATGGACCCGAAACAAAACCGGCTGTACAAATCCCGTTTTGATATTAATACAGCCATTAAAAATACCACTGCCACTTTTGAAGGCACCTGCACTGCCAAACGCGTCTCTGTCGATCTTTTGTTTTCCGACCGGGAATCTTATGTATATGCGGATATGGGCAAAATCCAACAGGTACTTTACAATCTGATCGACAATGCCATCAAGTTCAGCCGTCCGGATTCGACGATCACTATAGAAACAACGGTGAAGTACGAAAAAATATTTGTATCCATCCGGGATACCGGTATCGGCATCCCCAAAGAAAGCTTAAACAAGATCTGGGAGCGTTTTTATAAAACCGACGCCTCCAGGGGCAAAGATAAAAAAGGAACCGGCTTAGGACTTGCAATTGTAAAAGATATCATAAAAATGCACGAAGAAAATATTAATGTCATCAGTACCGAAGGCGTGGGAACAGAATTTATATTTTCTCTTAGCCGTGCAGACGAAGAGACCGCTGCCCAATAAGCAGCGGCCTTTTTTGATTTATACCCGATTGTAATTAATCAGGCAGCCTTTTAATATAATCTCTCTTTCATCCTCCGTCATCTCACCCAGCCGCAAGGTAAATTCCTGTAATTCATTCTTTACCACATAGGCTTTTATGGTATGTTCGCCCTTTCTTACGGCATCCGCAATATCAGGTATGAACAAATAATCCCCATTGGTAAAGGGCAGTTCTCCTTCGTCGATCAAGAACGGAAGCATACCCCAGTTGATCAGGTTGGAGCGATAGCGCTTAGTAGCATAGCCGTTGGCAATGTTGGCCCATCCACCCAGTACTTTCTGGCAGGATGCCGCCTGCTCACGGGCGGAACCATCCCCCGGTTTGACAGCAAAGATAGTGCTTCCCACACCCACGTTCGTTCTATCCACATTAGGATAGATTTTGTTGATCGCTTTAAATACCGGTTTTAATTCCGGAAGCGCCTGGGCGGGGCAATCCCCTGCCTCCACTGCCTTTTGCGCCGTCTGGACTTCCTTTGCGCGGCCCACATATGCAGGATCCTTTCTGGACAAAGTAAACTCTGCCAGCCCCAGCGGATTGGAACGATAAGAAGAAGTCTCTCCTGACGGAATCAGCTCGTCCGTTGTAGTCACGGGATCGTGAATCTCAGATACCACTTTCAAAATCATATACTGCGGCAACGGACTCATGGCGGGCCAGTCTTTAATATTGGGTCCAAAGTGAATCTTTACTTCCGGGTCCGCCACGCCTTTGCTGTCAAAGACACGGTTTTCATAGATCTGACTGTCAAAGACATATTTGGGATTCTTATATTCCACATCCAGATCCGTGGCAGGCGTCAAATATCCTTTATTGGCCGCCGTAGCCGCGATGGAACGAGCGTCCATAAGAGCTACCGACGCAATCTGACCGCTCTGGAGTTTGGAGCCTTCCCTGTTAGGAAAGTTCCTGGTAGAATGACGGATACTCAAAGCGCCGTTGGACGGCGTATCGCCTGCGCCGAAGCAGGGGCCGCAAAATGCCGTCTTAAGGATTGCGCCGGTCTGCATCAAAGCAGCTACGGAACCATTCTTCACCAATTCCATATAGACAGGCATGGAAGCCGGATATACGCTTAAAGTAAATGCATCCGAACCGATGCTCTTTCCTTCCAGAATATCCGCCGCCGCGCAGATATTTTCAAATCCGCCGCCTGCGCATCCCGCGATGATGCCCTGATCTACATACAATTTTCCATTCCGAACCTTATCTCTTAGAGAAAAATCTACCGCGTCTCCTAAACTTACTTTTGCCCGTGCCTCGCAGTCTGCCAGAATATCATCAAGGTTCGCGTTCAGCTCCTCGATGGTATAAGCATTGCTGGGATGGAACGGCATGGCAATCATAGGTTTAATTTTACTTAAGTCTACTTCTATCAGGCCGTCATAGTAAGCTGCTTTACCCGGACGCAGCTCTTTATAATCCGATGCCCTTTTATGAATCTCATAAAATTCCTCTATCTTTTCATCGGTCATCCAGATTGAAGACAGACAGGTGGTCTCCGTGGTCATGACGTCAACGCCGATTCGGAAATCGGCGCTTAGATTTTTCACGCCGTCCCCGATAAATTCCATCACTTTATTATTCACATAGCCACTTTCAAATACAGCCTTGATAATCGCCAGCGCCACATCCTGGGGACCTACGCCTTTTGCGGGCGAGCCGGTTAAATAAACCCCCACCACCTCCGGCATGGGAATATCGTAAGTCTGATTCAGGAGCTGTTTTACAAGCTCCGGCCCGCCTTCTCCCATGGCCATGGTGCCGAGTGCGCCGTATCTGGTATGGCTGTCAGACCCAAGAATCATCTTGCCGCCTGCCGCCAGCATCTCCCTGGCGTACTGGTGAATCACCGCCTGGTGCGGAGGCACATAGACCCCGCCGTACTTCTTGGCGCAGGTAAGGCCAAACATATGATCGTCTTCGTTGATCGTCCCGCCCACGGCACACAGACTGTTGTGGCAGTTCGTCAGCACATAAGGCATGGGGAATTTTTTAAGCCCCGACGCCCTGGCTGTCTGAATGATCCCCACAAAGGTAATATCATGGGAAGTCAGTTTGTCAAAACGAATTTGAAGCTTCTCCATATTGCCGGACGTATTATGTTCCTTTAAAATTCCGTAAGCAATGGTCTGCTTCTTTGCGTCTTCTTTGTTAAGAGCGCCCGCCTGGTCTGTAAAAACCGCCGTAGGGCCATCCGAAGAAGCCGGAATGATCTTTGTCCCGTTAAGGACAAATGCCCCGCCATCGTATAATTTAATCATATCTGTTGATACCTCCATTTAAAAACTGTATACAATTATACAATCTAGGTATCTATTTTTCAATGCCTTTCATTGATTTTTATGATCCGTTTCAGACAGGCCTTCTTCTGTCGCGCAGGGCAGCGTCACCACTACTTTAAACAAATCTCCGTCCAGAATGATATCAAAAGTACCGCCCTGCAGCTGGGTCAGATCCCTGGCAATGGCAAGCCCTAAGCCGCTTCCTTCTGTGGTGCGGGACTCGTCTCCTCTGACAAACCGTTCCATCAGTTCTTCTGCCGTGATGTTCAACTGGCGTTCGGATATATTTTTCATGGATATCGCGGCCTTTTTACCGTCGCAATCCACATCCAGGTAGACTCTGGTGCCAGGCATGGCGTACTTTTCCACATTGCGGTACAGATTTTCAATGATTCTCCACAATCTGCGGCCATCCGCCTCCACATAAAGCGGCTCCTGGGGATAATCCGCCATCAACTTTAAGCCTTTAACCGCAAACCGTTCTTCAAATTCACCGCTGGTCTGCATCAGAATTTCCCGCAGGTCAATTTTTTCGATTTCTAAGGTGATATTACCGGAACTGGCCCGGGACGCCTCCACCAAATCCTCCGTAAGCTGTTTGAGACGCTGGGATTTCTGATCCAGAATATCCAGGTATTCCTGCGCTTTGTCGTTCTCTATATTTTCCCTTTTCATCAGATCCACATAGTTAATGACGGACGTAAGGGGCGTCTTTAAATCATGGGATACATTGGTAATTAAATCTGCTTTCATCTGTTCGCTTTTCATCTGCTCTTTCAGGGCTGTTCGAAGACCCTCGCCCAGATCATTGACTGCCTGCGCAATTTGACGGTTCTCTCCATAAAGCCGCTCGGTAGGGATATGCGTCTTTCCTTCTCCATCCGCCATAGCCTGTACGCCTTCCAAAAGCTTCTGACGCTGTAAGCCTTCCCACACAAGCAGTCCTAATACAGCCAGTTTAAAAAGCAAGAGTGCGGCATTTACAAAAATACCCGTTCCAAACAGCGCGCGGCACAAGGCCTGGATAAATTCATATCCCGCAAAGTAAATGCAGATGCGAAGCACCGTATTGATGTGGGACAAAACCATATAAGCCGCACGGCTTATGTGTTTTGCCAACAGGGCGATCAGGAAGATACAGGTGACTAGAAGAATAACTCCTCCGATCAAGATTGGTCTAATGTAGGAAGACAAAGCCTCTTTTACATTTTCGTACTCCTTTTCACCCGCTGCCAGCTGGTCCGCCACCGGAAAGCTTGTGTCAATACCCACATAAAGCTGGTACTCCCCGTCCAGATGAATATTCCATCCGCTTAAAAGCGCGTGGGTATTATACGAGTAGTAATCTCCCACATTCTGCTGCATAACATTGGCTGAGCGGCTGTCAAAAATATAATAACTCCCGAAGCCTTTAAAATATGCTTCCAGCTCTCCTTGCTGGGTATCTTCTTTCTGGAACTGGGGAACATTTGTCAGCACGTTTCCGCTGCCTAAATCCCACAGCACATATCTTGTATTGACCGCTTCAAAGGACCAGGTCTTCTTTGCCGCCTGATAATCTGCCACTTCCTTTTTCAGCGTCTCCACCGTCTCTGTAAGCTGGTTTACGATTACATTATACTCTTCGTCGCAGCGGTTGGCGTATTCCTGGATACTGTTATAAAAAAGCGGCTTGTATGCCTCCTGCAAAGTATCCATACTAAACGTCATTCCCTTAAGCCCCCACTGATACAAGTCTCCTAAACTGTAACAGATACCGTTCCCTTTCTCACTCACCGGTATCTCATCGTAGACTTTTCTGGAATCCAGATATTCTCTGAGCCGTATATACCGCTTTGGCTCATATTCTCCTCCCCGTTCCAGGCGGCTCTGGGCAGATACCACGGTCAGAACATCGTAAATCGCCTCGGAAGCCTCATGCTGGAACTCATCAGATTCCAGATAGTCCTTTTCCTGAAGTACATCTTTCCAGGTCTGAAAGCTGGCCCCGATCTTTGCGCCGTTTACCAGACCCCAGGCCAGCATTGCCGCAGCACCCAGATTCACAAGCAGGATAAGGCCCGCTATAACTCTTTTATATTTTGACTTTTTCATAATCTTTGTTACTCCTTTTCAATCTTGTATCCCACCCCCCAGACGACTTTCAGATACCTGGGGTCTTTAGGATTAATCTCAATCTTCTCCCGTATGTGACGTATATGCACCGCCACCGTATTATCCCCTCCGAAGGCCTCCTCGTTCCAGATACTTTCATAAATCTGGGAAATAGAAAATACTCTCCCCGGATTCTGCACCAGTAAAAGCAAAATCCGATATTCAATGGGTGTTAAACGTACGACTTCACCATCCACCGTCACCTCTTTTCGCTCGTCGTCCACCACAAGTCCGCCGATGCAAAATACAGGCTTTTCCTCTGCAATGGCTCCCAACTGCGTATAGCGCCTTAACAAGGATTTCACCCGCGCCGTCAGTTCCAACGGATTAAAAGGTTTTGTAATGTAATCGTCCGCCCCGATATTTAAGCCCAGAATTTTGTCCACATCTTCCGATTTTGCTGACAAAAAGATGATCGGCACGCTGCTCGTCTCCCGGATTTTCATTGTTGCCCGTATCCCATCTAAATTGGGCATCATAATATCAATCAACAGCAAATGTACTTCATTTTCTTTCAGCGCCGCTATGGCTTCCAGACCGTCATAGGCTTTGATAATGTGATAGCCCTCCTGACTTAAATAGATTTCGATCGCATCTACGATCGCCCGGTCGTCGTCGCATACCAGTATGTTCATATTCCGTTCTCCTTTCTTATCCATAGTTATATCACTCCTTTTTTAAGATGTAAGATTCAAAGTTATTAAGATTTCATTAAAGTCTATGTAGATTTCTTTACGCACCCCCGCAGCATATAAAAAAACGCCCGCAGGCAGATAGATGCCGCAGGCGCTCTTCCATCAGGGTTTATATAAGTGCTTCCGGATTCAGCCCTTCCAGTTCTTTTAATACAAACCGTCCGTCTTTTCTTATCAGCACGTCATCGAACCAAATCTCTCCTCCGCCATATTCGGGCCTTTGGATCAGCACCAGATCCCAGTGAATCGACGAGACGTTTCCGTTGGGTGCTTCCTCATAACAGTTTCCCGGCGTAAAATGGATGGAACCCATGATCTTTTCGTCAAAAAGCGTATCCTTCATAGGATACAACACATAGGGATTTACCCCTATGGCAAACTCGCCCACATACCTGGCGCCTTCGTCGGTATCAAACACTTTATTGATCCGCTCCGTATCGTTGGCCGTGGCTTTTATAATCCTGCCGTTTTCAAAAGTAAGGCAAATATTCTCATAAGTAAATCCCTGGAAAACCGACGGAGCATTATAAGTGAGCGTTCCCTGAACAGAATTTCTGACAGGGGCCGTAAAGACCTCTCCATCCGGAATGTTCATCCTTCCGGCGCAGGCGATGGCCGGAATCCCCTGGATCGAGAAAGTAAGATCCGTACCGGACCCCGTAAGACGCACCTTGTCTGTACGCTCCATCAGCTGCACCAACGACTTCATGGCCGACTCCATCTTACTGTAATCCAGGTTGCATACTTTAAAATAAAAATCTTCAAAAGCCTCCGTGCTTGTACCGGACAATTGGGCCATTGCATCATTCGGGTAGCGAAGCACCACCCATCTGGTCTTTGGCACGCGGATCTTATGATGCACCGGCGTCACATAATATTTCTCATAGAGCGCCATACGATCCGCAGGCACATCGGAAAGTTCCGACACATTATCGCTTCCCCGCACGGCGATATAACAATCCATATTGGACATTTCCAGGGCGTCCACCCTGGCCATAAGCTCCATCTGCTCTTTTGTACATTCCATAATCTGAAGCCTCTGAAGCTGAGGATCCGTGTAGTGAATAAACGGCGCGCCGCCTGCCCGATAGACAGACTTTACCAGCTCTTTGGCCAGCGGCTTTGTACTCTCTCCTGTATAATGAATATACACCCTGTCCCCTGCCTTTACCTGGCAGGAATAGTTTACAAGATTTTCTGCAAGTGTTTTGATTCTCTCGTCCATTAGAACCTCCTATTTTAGTTCTTATTTAAAGTTCCGCCCCGGCCCTCACAGCGCCCCTATCTACGGCAAATAAGTGAGAAACAGATTTCCCGCGTTTTCAAACATGGCCGTGCTGTCTTTTAATCCTTCTTTTTTCAAAGTCGGCTGCCCCGGTTCATAGTAGACAATATTCTGGGGGTCGAATCCTACGATCAGCACCGCGGTCCCGTCTTCTCTCGCCCCAAGAACCGGTGCGCCCTGATCCACATAATAAAGCGCCATGGAAAGACTGCATCCCGGAATCAAGCAGCAGCTTTCTTTTAATTCCTGCTCGCAAATCTCAAAAGCCTGCAGTCCCGCTTCCAGCTTTGCCTGTACATCCGTATAGATCTGTTTCCTGCGCAGCATTGTTTGCAGGCACTCCAATACGCTGTCCGAAGACGTCTCCGCCGCCTCCGGTATCTCAAAATCCGAAAGCTGCATTCTTACAGAATCTTTCCATCTCCGCCAGAAAAGCGCAGAGCCATCCTTCCATACTTCTCCCATACCGTCATCCGAACCATTCCCGTTGCAGGCAAAAATAATCGCTTCGGAAAGGGTGTCAAATCCTTGCACCTCACCAGTGAAAATATGGGCAAAATATCCGCTTCTTCCTTTCTCCTCCAGCGTAAGCGTCCGATTTTCCTCAAATAACACAAGTTTTACCCTTGGACGCTTCATAGAACCATTCTTTATGGTTCCCTCATAGGCAAAACGGTATTCATTTCTTTTTACCTCATCACTGGCTGTCACCAATCTCAATTTCTCATTAATCGGCTCGCTTGTATAAGTAATTGGCTCCGGCCTGGCTTCTTCATAAGAACCGTTTTCTGTAAGCGTCACGCAGGACAAATCAATCCGATTCTCCACGATGGAAACGTCCGTTACATATTTTCCTTTGGAGGCATAGTCAAATTCCCGTACCTCGTTGCCGTAATGATCCCGGATAACCACTTTATATAAAGGCAGCACCCGGCGTCCGGCCAGGTCGGTACGAATATCTTCTTCATATGCAGCCCCATAGATAAAGTCTTCTTCCATAAAACCAAGAGCCTGAAGAATCTCTCCTGCACCGGTTGTAATTTCATTGATAATGCCGGTCTGAATATTTAAAAGACTGATGGATGCGCCTTCCGGATCTCTCCAGGCTGCCAACAGGCCATTGGGGGATACTTCCAATTCCTCTTCTCTGATATTCTGCGCCAGCACTGTCACAGAAGCGTCAGAAAGATCAATCTGCAAAATCATACCCCGGTAAGACAACCAGGCCAGGCCATTCCCATTGACAGCCGCCAGACTCCCAATCTCTTCTTTCAACATCTGATATGGATAATCTCCCTGCAGAAAACATCTTTCTTCCACTGTATTTAAAAGCGCATCATACCTGCAGATCAAAATGCCGGTTCTTCCCTCATACCGCCCCCGATTCATATAACCATATACAAGGAAATCCATACTGCCGGAATCTTCCACTTGGAGAATGCGAAAATCGTGCGCATTATAAAGTCCTCTTTTATCATCTCCGTCCGTAAAGCCATAGACCATACTCAGACGGTTCTGTCCAAAATCATAACTCCAAAGCTGCCCCTGCTGTACAAAACCGATCACATTTTCCTCATCATTTTTACGGAAATTGATCTCTTTTCCCTGGATACCAAGGGATATTCTTCCGTCTTCTACCAACTGCCTGTCCGGTGCAAAGATATGCTCTGCCGTTCGCTCATAGGCCAAAAGGTACATACGAGTAGAAGTATACTGGACGCAAAATGCCTCTGACACTTGATACAGCTCTTCTGTCTGCATATTTTTCAGCTGGTACTCCATGACCAAAGACACCTTGTCCCCATAAAAATCCGTATATTGTATCTGCGGTTCCGTCACCCGCTCCACCTGCATATCTCCCCAGGTAACAGGCCCGGAATTGGAATGAATATTTACATATCCTAAATTCATTCCGTCCATAGAGCCGTCCACTTCCAAATAACGGTACAGCTCGCTGTTCTTCTGCAAAGCCATCTCATGGAACGACTGCGCAAAATCCACACATTCCTTCACATGATTCTCTCCCAGATAACAAAGCTGAGAATAATAGCAGATCTCTTCATGGGCGTCAGTAACCATCTTTAAGATCAGCAGGTATTTTTCGTTTCGCTGCATCAAGTCCTTAAAATCCAGCGTAAAATGCAAATATTCCCCATCATCTTCCGTCTGCAGGTTGTCTCCGTTCTCAATCAGCCTCCCCATATCCAGGCTTCTCACTTCATAGGATATTCCCTTTATACGGGCGCCGTACCTGTCCACAGCCAGGCCTAACAGATGATCCTGGGAAAGGCCCAGGACAGAATCTTTCATATAGCTTCCATCCATGGCCCCCACATATCCGTGCATTTCATTGTATCTTTTTCCGTCTTTTTCCGCGTAAACCACCGGCAGCGTCGCCTCCGCCATCGCCGCGGTCATATCACGGTTGCCCATTTGGGTCGCATAATTCATAAATCCCACGCCTGCCAGAAAAGCAAGCAGGACCGTTATACTTTGTATAATCAATCTTCTCATGATGTATTCTCCAAAAATGCTATGGATTTTATTGTATCAGCCTTTTTTTATGGGGTCAATATACGGTTTTGATAAAACGCCTCCGGTTTCTTCCCCTGCGGCGAATCATCTCCTGCAAAAGCAGCACGCCAATTAAATCCTGCACATCCTTTAAGTCCGGCTCACGGCTTCCGAAGTCCTCCCCGGCTCTGGCAAGATCCCACACTTCCGACGCTTTTTTCAGCAGGGAAAGCTGATCCGGATATTCATCATACATCATGCTTCCGGGATATTCAAGGCAGGTACACACTTCCTCCACATAGGGCTGTAAACGCCTGGCCATCAAAGGATATAATTCCCGCAGACGCTTAACATCCAGTTCCTCTTCCATCTGTTCCGGCAAGTTCCACATATTCCAGTAATTCATCTGACCGCCATAGGGATAAAGCCATGGAAACACCCGCTCTTGTGCATACATTCCATAGGGATTCCATTCCCTGTTATCATTCATGAAATCCAACTCCATTTCTGTCTGTCTTATATAATACTTATATGCAAAGAGGAATTTCATGGTTCAGAAAATCCGACATAAGAAAAAAGCGGGGCAGTTCACTCCGCTTTCTTGTAGATCTTGACCGCCTCCACAAGCAGCCATTCTTTTTGATTATATGCCGGTTCTAAGATCACTTTTTCTAAAAGAGTATGCAGTATTTCGCCAAGTTTCGGCCCTGCCGGAATGCCGACAGCCATCAAATCCCGCCCGGTAATCCGAAGCTGCTTTAATGTTACGCAATCCTGTTCAATAAGGATCTGCTCATAGAGCCTCCGCATTTCTTTAACAGCCGCGAGTTTAGGTCCCTGTGTCTTTGGACTCTGCGCCAGAATATCCGCCTGCTGGACACTTAAATACATAGAAAACAAATCTTCTCCGATCCGATTAAGCGCCTTTCGCACGCCCGCAGGCGTAAGTGCCGGATGATAATCGTGATAGTAAACCAGCTTCTCCACCTGCCTGATTGTATCGTTGTCAAATTTAAGCCGTTTTAACGCTTTCCTGGCAAGTTCGGCGCTGACTGTCTGATGTCCGTGAAAATGGTCGATGCCATCCTCTCCTGTGGTTTTCACCAAAGGTTTGCCAAAATCGTGAAACAATATGCATAGCCTTAGTATTTTATCTGCAGGCGTCTTCATAAGGGCATGAATCGTATGCTCTCCCACAGAATAGATATGATGAGGATTATTCTGCCCGCAGGCCATACATGCGTCAAATTCCGGCAAAAACACATGGGTCATTCCCGTCTTATAAACATCTTTGATCTGCTCCGGATGCGGCGAAACTATAAGCTTTACCAGTTCTGCCTGTATACGCTCCGCGCTGACCAAGGACAAATTCTGATGCAAGTTTACAATCGCCCTTCTTGTATCCTCGTGCAGAGAAAAGCCCAGCTGCGCCCCAAACCGCACAGCCCGAAGCATCCGAAGGGCATCCTCCGTAAAGCGCTCTTCTGCGTTTCCTACACAGCGGATCATCCCGCGCCGCAGATCTCCCATGCCATCAAAAGCGTCCACCAGTCCCATTGACTCGTTATACGCCATGGCGTTAATAGTAAAATCCCGTCTTTTCAGGTCTTCTAAAAGGCTTTTCGTAAACTGCACCTGGCTGGGATGGCGGCAGTCCTCATAGATTCCGTCCACCCGGTAAGTGGTCACTTCAAAACCTTCGTTCTCCAGCATAACCGTCACCGTACCATGTTGGATGCCCGTATCGATGGTTCTTTTAAAAAGCGCCTTTACCTGCAAAGGAGAGGCAGACGTGGTAATATCCCAGTCCGCAGGCTCCCTTCCCAGGAATATGTCTCGAACACATCCGCCCACGGCGTAAGCTTCATAGCCGTTTCCCTCCAGCACGCCGATGATCTGATTCACTTTTTCCGGAATATTGATCTTTTCCACTCTTGTTATCCTTTAATATGCTTTTCCCCAATATACCAGCTTTTTAGCAGGTTTCCCGCAGCAGACGCAGGTGTCCGCTATCTTATGCTGTTTAAAAGGCATACAGCGGCTGGTAGCCGTAGTATCCTCTTTGATCTTGTCCTCACATGCCTGATCTCCGCACCACATAGCTCTTACAAAACCCGGCTTGGTGTTGATTGTTTCCACAAACTCCTCATATGTCGTCGCGTCATAGGTGTGCGCGTCTCTATGGGTACGGGCGCGTACAAGCATTTCTTCCTGCATGGTTTCAAGAACTTTCGTCAGTGTATCTTCCAGTTCATCCAGGGATACAAAAATCTTTTCTCTGGTATCTCTGCGGACAATCACTGCCTGGTTCGCTTCTATATCTTTGGGGCCGATCTCAATACGCGTAGGGATTCCTTTGATCTCCTGTTCCGCAAACTTCCAGCCGGGACTCTTGTCCGAATCGTCCACTTTTACCTTAAAGCCCTTGGATAAGCGGTCTCTCAACTCATAGGCTTTATCCAGCACGCCTTCCTTATGCTGGGCTACCGGCACGATGACGGTCTGGACGGGAGCAATCCTGGGCGGCAGCACCAGTCCCGAATCATCGCCGTGTACCATAATGATCGCGCCGATCATGCGGGTAGTCATACCCCAGGAAGTCTGATGAACATATTTTAACTGATTGTCTTTATCCGTATACTGGATACCGAAAGCTTTCGCAAATCCATCACCGAAGTTATGGCTGGTGCCGGACTGCAGCGCTTTGCCGTCATGCATCAAAGATTCTATCGTATAAGTGGACTCGGCGCCCGCGAACTTTTCTTTCTCTGTTTTCTGCCCGCGAATCACCGGGATTGCCAGCACTTCTTCGCAGAAATCCGCATAGACATTCAGCATCTGCACGGTTCTTGCTTCCGCTTCCTCGGCAGTCGCGTGAGCCGTATGTCCTTCCTGCCATAAAAATTCCCTGGAACGTAAGAAAGGCCTGGTCGTCTTTTCCCAGCGAACAACCGAACACCACTGATTGTAGACTTTGGGCAGGTCTCTGTAGGAATGAATCTCATTTGCGTAAAAATCACAAAATAATGTCTCGGAAGTAGGGCGTACACACATACGCTCCTGCAAAGGTTCCAGCCCGCCGTGGGTCACCCAGGCTACTTCCGGCGCGAAGCCTTCCACATGGTCTTTTTCCTTCTGAAGCAGACTCTCCGGAATGAACATGGGAAGATATACGTTCTCCACGCCCGTAGCCTTAAACCTGCGGTTCAGTTCATTCTGGATATTCTCCCAGATCGCGTATCCCGCCGGTTTGATGACCATGCAGCCTTTTACGCTTGTATAATCGATCAGTTCTGCCTTCTTTACCACATCTGTGTACCACTGGGCAAAATCCACTTCCATCGAAGTGATGCCCTCCACAAGTTTCTTGTCTTTTGCCATATCCGTAAGATCTCCTTATTATAAACTGATTTTCATTGTAAAAAGGATTGCAGGGTTTGTCAAGTGCGATTGCCAGCTCCAAGTTATTTCTGGAAATATTTCCAATACTTAGCTGCCATAATTCCTGCCGTCTTTACAAATACTGTATCTGACGGAGGTGGCGCTATGAATCAGCGGACAAAACTTTATTTTCAAAAAACGGCGATCCTGCTGGCGGTCTATGTGGGACTCCGTTTTTTTCTTCCGGTTGTCCTGCCTTTTTTTCTTGCATGGATGACCGTGGGATTCCTTGCTTTTATAAAAGATAAACTCCATATGCGTCTGCTGCCTTTGGGCATATGTTATATTGTGTTTTTCCTGGGCCTTACCTGTATTTCCGTTTTATGCGGCTGTTATCTGCTCTATGAACCCTGCTGTAAGCTGCTGCCTGTCTGCCAAAGCTATTGGGAACAGTTTTCAGGATATTTCTCCTGGATCACACAGCCTTTGTCCGGACGGCTTGTGGAAACCCTGCCTTCCGCCTTTTCCTGCATGTTCGGCATCTTTTTATATCTTCTGTCCGTCCTGCTTTTTGCCCGGGACTGGGACCGCTTTCACCTGCTGCTCTACAAGCTTCCCTTTGCAGAACCGGTCTTACATGCAGGCACGCGGATCATCCGGTGCGTAAAAGGATGGGTACGAGCCCAGTGCAAGATCATGACAGTCATCTCAATAGAATGTGCCGTTGGCTATTTTCTTTTACAAATTCCGGGTTTTCTTTTCTGGGCTGTGCTGACCGGCCTTGTGGACGCACTGCCGGTCTTCGGCACCGGCACCGTATTTTTCCCCTGGATTTTGGTAGCTTTCCTGCAAAAGCGCTATCAACTGGCTTTATGGCTCATCCTTTTATATGCTGTCACCTGGCTGACCCGGGAACTTTTAGAACCGAAACTTTTAGGCGACGGACTGGGCCTTATGCCCATCTGCTTTTTAATATCCGTTATGGCAGGGCTTAAGCTGTTCGGCGCTTTGGGACTCTTTACCGGCCCTTTTGGCGTCCTTCTTATTCGGGAACTGTGGGTGGAACTGGAAATGTCGGCTCCACCTGAAAAGACATAGATTTACGCGTCCGGGGATGAATAAAAACAATTTTATAAGCGCACAGGCACAACTGCCTGCTGCCTGCATCCGCCTTCCCGTATTTTCTGTCCCCGACAATGGGAATCCCCGCATGGGATAACTGCACCCGGATCTGATGATGACGCCCGGTAAAGAGGCGGATCTTTAAGAGGCTTCGGTCTTTCCACACATGCAAAAGTTCATACTGTAACTTACTCTGTTTCGCACCCTTAACCCCTGCCGATACTACACGGGATGTATTGGTGCGGCTGTCTTTTACAAGATAATCCGTAAGCACGCCCTCTTTTTGCGTCAGCGGACCGCACACCAATGCCTGATACCATTTTTCCATCATCGTATGTTCGCCTGCCTGCCGATTTAAATCGACCGCGGCCTTTTCATTTTTTCCTACCAGAAAGATTCCTTCCACCGGCTGATCCAGGCGATTTATAAGTCCCATATACGGCTTTTTCTCTCCACGCTCCAAAAATTCATTCCGAAGCATACTCATCACATCCGGTATAGAGGGCTTTGCGCTTTGTACAGGAATCCCCGGCGACTTATAGATCACAAATAAGTCTTTATCTTCATACAGGATTTTATACCTTTCCATCCCTATCCTCTTCTCTTCCTTCACCGATCGCCAAAACGAAAACGCCGCCGGACAGGGGCAGTCTGTTCCGACGACGCTTTCATCTATATAAAGTATATGTGAACGCAAAATAAATCTTACAGTCTCTTCAGCAGCGCTTCTCTTTCTGCTTCATAACCAGGTTTACCTAAGAGTGCAAACATATTCTTCTTATAGCTCTCTACACCCGGCTGGTTGAACGGATTTACGCCTAAAAGATATCCGCTGATACCGCACGCAAACTCAAAGAAATAGAACAGTTGTCCCAAAGAGAACTCGTCCTGTCTTGGGATCTTCACCATCAGATTCGGAACCTCGCCGTCTGTGTGGGCAAGAATCGTTCCGTTCATGGCGTTCTTATTGACGAAGTCCATATTTTTCCCCGCCAGATAATTCAGGCCGTCCAAATCCACCGGCTCTTCGGTCATAACGATCTCCTGCTCGCATTCCTCTACAGAAAGAACCGTCTCAAACATGATCCTTGCGCCGTCCTGAATGAACTGTCCCATGGAATGAAGGTCTGTGGTCAAATCGACAGACGCCGGGAAAATACCCTTCTTGTCCTTACCTTCAGACTCGCCATAGAGCTGTTTCCACCACTCGGAAATATAGTGAAGGCTTGGCTCATAATTTGCCAGCACTTCGGTGGATTTGCCTTTGCGGTGCAGAATGTTGCGGATCACCGCATACATAACGGCATCATTTTCCTCATAAGGTGTGTTGAGCGCCAGGTCGCGTCCGCTGGCTGCGCCCTCCATCAGCTTTGTAATATCCGCGCCGCTGGCCGCGATGGGAAGAAGGCCTACTGCCGTCAGTACGGAGAATCGTCCGCCCACATCATCCGGAACAACAAATGTCTCGTAACCTTCCTCAGTAGCCAAGCTCTTAAGCGCCCCTCTTGCCTTATCGGTAGTAGCGTAGATTCTCTTTGCCGCGCCTTCCTTGCCATACTTGTCCTCCAGCATTTTCTTAAATACGCGGAACGCGATGGCGGGCTCGGTAGTAGTGCCGGATTTGGAGATTACATTGACAGAAAAATCACGGTCTCCGATCACATCCATCAGATGGCTGACATAACGGGTAGAAATACTGTTGCCGACAAAATAGATTTCCGGCGCTTTGCGCACTTCTTTTGATACAATATTATAGAAGCTGTGCTTCAAAAACTCAATGGCCGCCCTGGCCCCCAGATAAGAACCGCCGATACCAATCACTAAAAGAACTTCGGAATCGCTCTGGATCTTTGCCGCCGCCTTCTGAATCCTTGCAAACTCTTCTTTGTCATAATTGACCGGAAGATCAATCCATCCAAGAAAATCATTGCCTGCTCCTTTTTTCTGGACCAGCATATCTTTCACGGCTGCAGTCTGTGTTTCCATGTACTTTACTTCGTCTGCACCGATAAACTGCGCCGCTTTGGAATAGTCAAATGTTACTTTTGCCATATTGTTTCTACTCTCCTTTACTGAACGAGTACCCTCTCGTATGTACATATTGTATCACTTACCCATAGGGAAAATCAAGTAGATGAACCCAAAAAATCTGTAAGAACTTCATTAAATATCTGTTCTTCCTCTTTTTTGAGAAAAACACCCTTACTTTCGCCGTCTCCTTCCGCTCTTTGCAGCGGTTCTGCTTCTGCCTGTGCAAGCGCCTGTTCTGTATCCTTAAAATCTTCGTATGTATGAACTTGTCTTGGATACAGCGTGTTGGAGACATAATCCAACAGACACACCTGCGCGCGCTCCCACAGGCTGTCCGTCTCGAACCACAGGACGGCCACACGAACCATGGTCGCGGCTGTGGCCGCCGCCAGAAAACGATTCACACACCATGCCGCATCACGCTCCAGATACCACAAAACCACGCTTTCCACAAAACCGACTCCCAAAATCAGGCTTGTCCACCGTTCCGGAAGCCGTCTCCACCTGCCCAGGCGTATACCGAATTTTCGCTCCTGGCACAGATATTTCTGCACAAACACCGGTATATCATAGATCCCAACTTTTACTTCGTAACTTTTCTCAAATTTCAGCGTCATTGCCCGCAGCATCTTTCCTTTTCCGCCGCTTCCAAGGGCCGCGTCTTTGCAGAGTTCTCCAAACAGTATTCTGCGCGCCAGCGTAAGCACAATGCCCCAGATCCCCAGCGCTATAAATTCTCCGTAGTACAACCATGCTTTGTACATAAAAGCACCTCCCCTGATATTTAGTGCTTCCCAGTATAACAGATTACCGGAAAAAGGGTAGGCTAAGTTATCGACGGATTCTGACAGAAGGCATGGGCAAAAATATCTTATTTCACCTGGATTATAACAGAAGTTTCTGATATACTGTTAGCCATAAGAACCCGAAAGGAGGACAGGCATGGTATATAAAACAAAAGGAACCTGCTCGCAGGCAATCAATGTGGAAGCGCAGGATGGCATCATTACAAATGTGGAATTTGTCGGAGGCTGTGCCGGCAATACCGCAGGAATCGCGAAACTGGTGACAGGGATGAAGGTAGACGACGTGATCGCACAACTCGAAGGGACACGCTGCGGAACCCGCCCAACTTCTTGTCCGGACCAACTGGCCAAGGCGTTGAAACAGTTAAAAGAGAGCGAGTAAGTAACTGTATGCATATGCCGCAAAAGAGCCGGATTCCCCCGGCTCTTCTGGTTTACTGCCAATACTCCATCACTTGTTTCTTGGATACGTCACAATATGCCTCTGTCTTAATAATAGACTGATAAGCAGAATCAAAATCAAGCTGCATCCCTTTCAGCACATCCACGAGAGCTTTCAAGCCTTTCTTCTCGCCGCGCTTCTCACCGCGCTTCTCACCTATTCTCTCACCCTGCATTTTACTTTCGTTTAATTCGTCTTCCATCAATTCTCTCAAAGCTTCACACATCTTAGCGTCCTCCTTTAACTTTCCAAACAGCTCCTTATTCGCTCCAATAATAGCGGCTAATACCGAGTCCACCAATTGCCTGCTTCTTTGGCCTTTGCGCCCCCTGGCCTGCTCGACCAGCAGTCTGGCCTTTTCCTGATCCAGCTTTCGAGTCAATGCTTTCAGCCATACATACTGTCTGCCGCTTAGTTCCTTACTTACTATGATCTGTGTCGCAAAATTCGTTTTGCCTTCTATATAGTATATCCCATTATATGAATTTCTGACCATATAGCCCTCTTTTGCAAGATCAAACAGCAGTTTTTCCGGCTTTATATCCCGAATCATAGTGACTGACACACTATCGGCTTTGATCCCGTCCACATGATCGGCAGATGCCTTGTATAAGGCGGCATACGCGTTTACTTTATAAAATGTATCGATATTCATCGCATCTCCCGGCGATTTATACTCAAATATATTATGCTCTCTAAATATACGACCGATTTTGTCTTTTACCTGATGATTTTTGGGTTTTTTAATTACCAGCAGATCCACTTGCAGCGGTTTGGTATTCAGGTTATATTCGCGTATAAATTCAAGGTATTCTCTATCGTCCTCTAATACAAGCTCCATAGCCGAACAGAAAGCCGGATGCCACTGTGTCTTTAATCCCTCCATCTTAGCGTATCTCCTTAGAAATATTATACCTTAGTGTAATATTTTCTGCAAGAGGATTTTTTGATAGCAAAAGAGGGCATTTGCCCCCGGGGTGCTAATCCGGGAATGCCCTCTTTTATTTGTGTGAACGCTGTAACCGGTTCGTATGTCACACTGTCTTTGCAGTGTGAAGCAGTTGACTTAAAAGTTTACACTTTGTCATTAGTTACTCAACTTTCCCACCAATAAAGCTGGTGCAAATGCTTGAATTATAAAGCAAA
>CAJUMT010000017.1 GCA_910587495.1 uncultured Lachnospiraceae bacterium
CAGTGCTACACGCGTTCCCAAAGAGATAACTGTCAGCACTACGGATATTCCAGGGCGACCTACGGCGCGGTAGAAACCGTAGAGCAGAAACAAGCAGCCAATGCCGCAGTAAAACGTACCTTCAATATGCAGATATTGTACGCCGATCGAGAGAATCTCGGTTTCTTCCGGTTTTACAAAGATTAACATAAGCGGCTCTGCGAAAACAAATACGCATGCGCTGATTAAAAGACAGAACAGGATAGAGCATATGACGGCGCTTTTTATGCCCCCCTTAATGCGCTCTGTCTTTTTTGCACCGTAATTTTGTGCCGTGAAGGTGGAAAATGCATTGCCAAAATCCTGCACAGGCATATAGGCGAAGGAATCGATTTTTACGGCTACGGCGAAGGCTGCCATAACTGCGGCTCCAAAGCTGTTTACCAGCCCCTGCACCATGAGGATTCCCAGATTCATGACTGATTGCTGCAAACAGGTTAAAATGGAAAACTGTCCGATCTCCGAGAATATTTGTCGTTTCAGGCGTATCCGTCCCGGCAAGATCCTGTATTGAGGGCAGAAAATCCATGTATAAAGAAAAAGCCCTACACCAGAAATATACTGTGAGATTACCGTAGCGATGGCCGCTCCGGCGACGCCCCAGTGGAAACAGACTACAAAAATCAGATCCAGTACAATATTAAAAAAGGCGCAGATCCCCAGAAAAAAAAGCGGTGTGACCGAGTTGCCCACTGCCCGCAGAAGAGAGGCAAAAAAATTGTATAAAAAAGTTGCCAGAATTCCCATAAAGACAATCCACAAATAATTGCGCATCATCTGATAAACTTCCTGCGGCACTTGCAGAAAATGAAGAATCGGATCAATTAGAAGAAAGGATGCCGCACTTAACAGAACAGCTAAAATCATGATCATCAAAAAAGAATGTAAAATACTCTCTTTTAACCCTTTCTCATCTTTTTCCCCACAGCGAATAGAAAACACGGCGCCGCTCCCCATACACAGCCCCAGTAAAATAGAAGTTAAAAACGTCATAAGCGTATAGGAGGACCCTACTGCGGCCAGTGCGTCCGGTCCTAAAAACCGTCCCACAATCAAAGTATCTGCAATATTATAAAACTGCTGTAAAAGATTCCCCAGGATCATGGGGAACGCGAAGCACAGCATGGTCTTAGTGATTGGTCCCGTTGTCAGATCTTTTGCGTTACGCAAGATAAAAAGCCGCCTTTCCTTTTTTAAATTACCATACCATAAACAGACAGAAGAGACAATGGATTTTCATTAAGGGCATAAACTTTACAGCCATAGTTCTGTTTGCTATAATAGACTATATTACAGCGGAGGTAAAACGTATGTTTTCCATGTCTTTAACGCAGTGGACTGCTGGCAATATCCTGATCCGGATACTGGTATCTATGTGTTTAGGGTCGCTGATCGGCATTGACAGAGGCGTCAAGAGAAGAGGTGGAGGTGCCAGGATGGATACAGTGGTCTGTATGGGAGCTACCATGGTCATGCTGACTGCGCAGTATGTGCATATTGTTTTCGGAGGCAGCGGAGATATCGCCCGCCTCGGAGCGCAGGTGATCAGCGGCATTGGCTTCCTGGGGGCAGGATCGATCATTGTATCCGGGCATCAGGTAAAAGGATTAACTTCAGCCGCCAGTGTATGGTTTTGTGCCTGCATTGGCCTTGCGTCAGGCATTGGATTTGTGGATGGAGCTGTTTTGGTTACAGTCATATTGCTGGCCGGACTCCATGCTATTCCCTGGATAGAGGAAAATGTCTATCGCCATTCCAGATATGCGATCATGCATGTAGAAGCGGTGGACGGCAGGACAATAGCTCTTTTTACTCGTAAATTAAAAGAGGATGGGTGCAAAATAGACATATATGATATGGATAAGCCCAAAGTCGGAGGGAATTTTTACACGATACAGACTACAATTCGTATACCATTAAAATTAAATAAAGAAGCGTATCTGCAGGAACTTTCCCAGGTTGAGGGGATTATATTTCTTGATGTTCTGTAAAGAAGTAAAAAAGAGTCATTCGATCAGAAATGGTCAAATGGCTCTTTTGTTTTACAATTTGTCAGATATTTCCGCGAGTGCTTTTATAATGGTCAAATAGCGATCGTATTGGTAAGAACCCTGCTTTTTGACCGATGTAATGATGTTCCCTATGACGGCGTCGCTGGCGGGCAGTTCATCCTGGAGAAGATAATCGGCGCTTAAATTCAGAATTTCACATACGGTTACCAGCGTTTCCAGGGACATTTTCCGGCTGCCGCGCTCAATATGCCCGAGGAAAGATATGGACAGATTGCATTTTTCCGCCAGTTCGGACTGGGAGAGTCCTGCAGCAATTCTTGCATTTCGGATGCGCCCTCCCATGGCGGCATAATCAATATTTTTCATTCGTATCACCCCTGCTTTTATATTAAGATAAAAAGGTCATTGCAAATATTGACTAATAGAATTATAATGTGACTAATAGAAGTATGTCGGGACAAAAGAGAAAGGTTTAAAAAATGGTGATATGGGTGGCGGCGTTCATGCTGTATATGATTGCCAGAAAACGGAACTGGAAGCTCAGTGAATGGCTGGAAATCATATTGGCAGGCATATGTCTGTTCCTTGTATGGCATGGGTAAAAGTCGTGGTAGCTTTTTTGGGCATTACCCTGTATAATATAAAGAATTGGAAATGACAGGGGAGGAATATATGGAATTAGGAAAAATGCAGCCGCTTAAGATTGTAAAGCAGGTAGAATTTGGCGTATATATGGCAGAAGAAGAGCAACCGGATGAAAAAGTGCTGCTGCCGAAAAAGTATGTACCAGAAGGTGTACACATAGACGATATACTGGAAGTCTTTTTATATAAAGATTCCAAGGACCGTCTGATCGCCACGACGATCAGACCGAAGCTTACTTTAGGGGAAGCAGCCAGGCTGACGGTAAAGGAAGTGACAAAGATCGGGGCATTTTTAGATTGGGGATTGGAAAAAGACCTGTTCCTTCCTTTTCGCCAGCAGACAAGGAAAGTATGTGCGAAAGAGGAGTGTCTGGTGGGACTGTATACAGATAAAAGTGACCGCCTATGCGCTACAATGAACGTGTATGAATATCTGCGCACAGACAGTCCTTATAAAAAGGATGATCATGTACAGGGAACTGTCTATCAGATCAGCAGGAATTTTGGAGCGTTTGTGGCGGTGGATGACTGCTACTCAGGATTGGTCCCACAAAAAGAATTTTTCGGACAAGCCCGCGTCGGGGAACAGGTTGAAGCGCGTGTGACAGATGTAAAACCTGATGGAAAGCTGAATTTAAGCCTGCGGGATAAAGGGTATCTTCAGATTGGTTCGGATGCAGAAACAGTTATGGGCGTCATAGAAGAGTTTGACGGGGTTCTTCCTTTTACGGACAAGGCTTCCCCGGAGGTGATTAAAAGAGAATTTTCTTTGAGCAAAAACGCTTTTAAACGCGCGGTGGGACATTTGCTGAAAGAAGGACGAATTGAAATAATGGAAAAAAGCATCCGAAAAATATAGGTCTTTTGCCAAAAAAGATAAAATTTTGATTATCAAAGTAAACAGAACCGGATAAAAAGCAGAAAGCTGTTATGGTTTTTGGCAGACATGATCAAGAAACAGAGTAAAAAGTCAGAAAACTTGTGCAAAAAAGATACTTGAAATATCAAGGCCTCTTGCGTATAATGATAGCGTAATAAAAGGAAAGGAGATTAAAAGTATGAAAGTACAGAATATTAAAGATGTAAACAAATTTTTTGATGTGGTAGACAGCTGTACAGGAAAGGTAGAATTAGTGACAGGAGAAGGGGACAGACTGAATTTAAAGTCTAAGCTTTGCCAGTATGTATCCCTTGCGAATATCTTCTCCAATGGGGAGATTCCGGAGTTGGATATTGTTGCTTACGAAAAAGAAGATATTGATAAACTGCTGAACTTTATGATTAACGGCTAATGGTCAGACACAGACTGCAAAGCGTCCAAGGATGGACGCTTTTTTTAGTATGCAGAGGTGCATAAGGAAATTGGCAACATGGTCTTTCGAATCGAAGAAGAATCGGTTATAATAAAAAAATAAAAGAAAATATCAGCCAGAGATAACGGGGGAAATGGACAATGGATTTTGTACACTTGCATGTGCATACAGAATACAGTCTTTTAGACGGTTCTAACAAGATCAAAGAGTATGTATCTAGGGTAAAGGAGCTTGGAATGTCCAGTGCGGCCATCACGGATCATGGCGCTATGTATGGAGTGATTGATTTTTATGAAGAAGCCAAAGCCCATGGCGTTAAGCCGATCTTAGGGTGTGAGGTCTATGTAGCACCGGGATCACGCTTTGATAAAGAAACAACAGGCGGGGACGACCGCTATTACCATCTGGTTTTGCTCGCGGAGAACAATGAAGGCTACCAGAATTTGATGAAGATTGTATCGGCAGGTTTTACGGAGGGATTTTATTATCGTCCCCGAGTGGATAAAGAAATCTTAAAGGAGCATCATGAAGGCATCATTGCTTTGAGCGCCTGCCTGGCGGGAGAAATACCCCGTTACATTGAAAAGGGGCAATATGAGACGGCGTGTCAGGCGGCGAGAGAGTATGAGGAGATCTTTGGCAAGGGCAATTTTTTCCTGGAACTTCAGGATCATGGAATCCCACAGCAAAAGCAGGTCAATCAGGCGTTAATCAGGATGAGCCGGGAGCTTGATATAGAACTTACGGCCACTAATGATGTTCATTATACTTATGAAGAAGATGTAAAACCCCACGATATTCTGCTTTGTCTTCAAACCGGCAAAAGGCTGGCGGATGAAGACAGGATGCGTTATGAAGGCGGACAATATTATGTAAAATCGCCCCAGGAGATGGAAAGGCTCTTTCCTTACGCGCTGCAGGCGCTTGCTAATACAACGAAAATTGCAGACCGCTGCAATGTGGAAATTGAATTTGGCGTGACCAAGCTCCCAAAGTATGATGTGCCGGATGGCTATACCTCCTGGGAGTATTTGAATAAACTGTGCCATGACGGCTTTAACAGGCGTTATCCTAAGGACAATGGAACATTGAAAGACCAGCTTACCTACGAGTTGTCTATCATACAGAAGATGGGATATGTGGATTACTTTTTAATTGTATGGGATTTTATAAAATTTGCCAGGGATCACGGGATTGCGGTAGGGCCGGGAAGGGGTTCCGCAGCAGGAAGTCTGGTATCCTATACCCTGGGTATCACCAATATTGATCCGGCCAGGTATCAGCTTCTGTTTGAGCGCTTCTTGAATCCTGAACGTATATCGATGCCTGATATCGATATTGATTTTTGCTTTGAAAGAAGACAGGAAGTCATCGACTATGTGGTGCGTAAATATGGATCAGACCGGGTAGTACAGATCGTTACCTTTGGTACGCTGGCAGCAAGGGGTGTACTTCGTGATGTTGGAAGAGTCATGGATCTTCCTTATGCTTTTGTAGATTCCATTGCGAAAATGGTACCTCAGGAGTTGAATATTACGCTGGACAAGGCTCTTATGATGAATCCGGAATTTAAGACCCTCTATGAATCCAACGAGCAGGTAAAAGAGCTGGTGGATATGTCAAAAAGGCTGGAGGGGTTGCCCCGTCATACTTCTATGCATGCTGCAGGCGTGGTGATCAGCCAGAAAGCAGTGGTAGAATATGTGCCTTTGTCTAAGGCTCAGGACGGTTCTATCACTACCCAGTTTACTATGACTACATTGGAGAAACTGGGGCTTCTTAAAATGGACTTTCTGGGGCTTCGTACGCTGACCGTCATACAAAACGCCGTGAAGCTGGCGAAAAAAAGTAAAGATGTGGATATTGATATTGAGCAGATTGATTATGATGACAAAAAGGTATTAGATTCCCTTGGAACGGGACGTACAGACGGTGTGTTCCAGCTGGAAAGTACAGGTATGAAGAACTTTATCAAGGAACTGAAACCCCAAAGTCTGGAAGATATTATCGCCGGTATCTCTCTGTATCGTCCAGGTCCTATGGACTTTATTCCCCAGTACATCAGGGGGAAAAATCATCCGGAGTCAATTACCTATGACTGTCCGGAGCTGGAGCCGATCCTAGAACCCACCTACGGCTGTATTGTTTACCAGGAGCAGGTTATGCAGATTGTGCAGACGTTGGCAGGATATACCCTTGGAAGAAGCGACCTGGTCCGCAGAGCCATGTCCAAGAAAAAAGCGGAGGTTATGCAGAAAGAACGTCAGAATTTTGTATACGGTAACGAACAGGAGCAGGTGCCGGGGTGCATTGCGAGAGGCATTCCGGAGGCGACGGCCAATAAAATTTATGACGAGATGATTGATTTTGCTAAATACGCCTTTAATAAATCCCATGCGGCGGCCTATGCGGTAGTGGCTTATCAGACGGCGTGGCTTAAATATTATTATCCGGTGGAGTTTATGGCGGCTCTTATGACTTCGGTTATAGATAATGCTTCTAAGGTGTCCGAGTATGTTTTAACCTGCCGTCAGATGGGGATCAAAGTACTGGCGCCGGATATCAATGAAAGTGAAGGCGTTTTTTCTGTATCCGGCAGTTCCATCCGCTATGGATTGAATGCTATTAAAAGTGTGGGAAAGCCGGTAATTGCCCAGATCATAGAGGAGCGCAGGAACGGCTTGTTTCAGGATTTGGGGGACTTTACGGAACGCATATCCGGAAAGGACGTTAATAAAAGGACGGTAGAGAATTTTATTAAGTCAGGAGCCTTTGACAGCTTTCCTGCCAACCGCCGTCAGATGATGATGGTTTACGCGCAGATGATGGACCAGGCGGCGCAGAAAAAAAAGACAGATCTGGCAGGGCAGATGAGTCTGTTTGACTTTGTGCCCGAGGAAGAAAAGAAAGCTTTCAGAGTCCAGGTTCCTCCAGTGGAAGAGTACAGAAAAGAAGATCTTCTGGCTTTTGAAAAAGAAGTGTTGGGATTTTATATCAGCGGCCATCCGCTGGAAGAATATGAGGCGCAGTGGAGGAAAAAGATTACCCATGTGACGACGGATTTTCTTCCGCCGGAGGAAGGGGAAGAAGCGAAAATAAAGGACGGGGAGTATGCTGTAATCGGCGGCATGATTGCTTCCAAAAAAGCCAAGGCTACAAAAACTAACAAGATGATGGCATTTATCACCATAGAGGATCTGGTAGGCTCTGTGGAAGTGATCGTGTTTCCCAGAGATTACGAGAAAAATACCAGTCTTCTGAATGTGGATAGTAAAGTGTTCATAAGCGGGAGAGTTTCTTCAGAGGAAGACAGAGCCAGCAAGCTGATTTTAGAGAGGATTATGCCCTTCGAGACTGTTCAGAAGGAACTTTGGATTCAGTTTGCGGATATGGAAACATATAAAGAACAGGAAGAAAAACTGTATCATGCACTTTTGGAAAGTGAAGGAGAAGACGCCGTAATCATTTATATAAATAAAGAAAAAAAGAAGAAGATTCTTTCATCCAGCCGAAATGTGCGGATCAATCCCGAGCTTTTAAACAGGCTGTATGAAAAATTTGGAGAAAAAAATGTAAAAGCTGTTGAGAAGCGTATTGAAAATGTCGTTAAAATGAATTAAAATTAAAGTGGCTATCAGGTACGAGATTCGATCATCAAATATTTGCGGAGGAAAACCATGGCGAAGGAAATCAACACAATCGGAGTTTTAACAAGCGGCGGTGATGCGCCGGGGATGAATGCGGCCATTCGTGCGGTCGTAAGAAAGGCATATGCCAACGGCAAACAAGTAAAAGGAATCCGCAGAGGCTATCAGGGGCTTCTGGAAGAAGACATTTTCGATCTGGGAAGATCGTCAGTGGGTGATATCATGGATAAGGGCGGAACTATTTTGTTCACAGCCCGCTGTTCTGAATTCCGTACGGAAGAAGGACAGAAAAAAGGAGCGGAGATTTGCAAAAAGCACGGGATTGACGGACTTGTAGTCATCGGCGGGGATGGCTCCTTTGCAGGCGCCCAAAAGTTGGCGGCTCTTGGGATCAATACGGTAGGTGTGCCGGGAACTATTGATTTGGATATTGCCTGTACTGAATATACCATAGGTTTTGATACGGCGGTCAATACGGCTATGGCAGCTATCGACAAAGTAAGGGATACATCTACCTCTCATGAGCGCTGCAGTATCATTGAGGTTATGGGCAGAAACGCCGGCTATATCGCTTTGTGGTGCGGAATCGCCAACGGCGCGGAGGCTATTTTGCTGCCGGAGAATTATGATTATGATGAGCAGAAGATCATTAATGATATTATATTGAAAAGAAAAATGGGCAAAAAGCATTATATCATTATTAATGCAGAAGGTATCGGCCATTCCACTTCGATGGCAAGAAGAATTGAAGCAGCCACCGGCATGGAAACCCGTGCCACTATTTTAGGTTATATGCAGCGCGGCGGAAGCCCCACTTGTCGGGATCGCGTATATGCCACCATGATGGGCGGTATGGCTGTAGACTTGCTCTGTGAAGGAAAGAGTAACCGGGTCGTTGGCTATCGCAACGGAGAATTCAAAGATTTTGACATAGATGAAGCATTGGTCATGAATAAAGGCGTGGGAGATTATATGGTAAAAATGTCTGAGGCTATGTCATAGATATGATTACAAGTGTATCTAACCCGCAGGTGAAGAACTTGCAGCAGCTTGCTCAAAAAGCAAAAGTAAGGAACGAACAGGGCGTTTTCCTGGCAGAAGGTATTAAGATGTTTCAGGAAGCGCCTAAAGATAAGATACAGAATGTATATATTTCCAAAAGCCTGTACGAAGAAAAGGGACAGGCTTTTCTTGACGGGACGGAAGCACAGGTGCTTGATGACCGTGTGTTTGCGTCTGTGAGCGGCACCAAAACGCCTCAGGGAATCCTTTGTGTGGTTAAAATGTTCCAGTATCGTATAGAAGACATTTTAAAAAAAGATGAACCATTACTTTTGATCTTGGAGAACCTGCAGGACCCGGGCAATTTGGGAACAATCCTACGGACAGCGGAAGGTGCCGGGGTAGATGCAGTTCTGTTAAGTCGGGGCTGCGTGGATATTTATAATCCCAAGACCATCCGTTCTACCATGGGATCGGTTTATCGGCTTCCTTTTGCCTATACGGATGATCTTACAGGGATGCTGTCTCTGTTAAAGGAGAGAGGGATTCACATATATGCGGCCCATTTAAAAGGCAGGCGGTATTATGACGAGGAAGACTACCGCCACTCATGCGCATTTTTGATCGGAAATGAGGGAAACGGTTTAAGCGAACACATCAGCGCCTGCGCGGATACCTTGATCCGTATCCCTATGGCGGGACAGGTGGAGTCGCTGAATGCGGCGGTGTCGGCGTCCATATTGGCTTATGAGGCTTTTCGGCAGAGAAGGCGATAAGAGGCGAAAGGGCAAAGGAGTCAAAGAACATGGAAGACAGATTCATAAGGGAAATTTATATCGACTGGGACAAGATTTCAGAACACAGTTATCTTCGCGAAATTCCCGCGCTTCAGTTTGAAGGCAGATTGTCTTTTGATAAAAATGTGACTTTTTTTGTTGGTGAGAACGGATCCGGAAAATCGACGCTTTTAGAGGCGATCGCAGTTGCCTATGGATTTAATCCGGAAGGCGGAACAAAAAATTACAGTTTTTCCACTTATGATTCTCATTCGGAGCTTTATGGCGCCATCCGTATGGTGCGCGGCACGCATAAGCCATATGGAAATTATTTTCTAAGAGCGGAAAGTTTTTATAACGTGGCCAGTAAGGCGGAAGAGTACAGAGACGGAGACAAGCCGGAGATCTACTACAGACGTTATGGAGGAAAGTCCCTGCATCAGCAGTCCCATGGGGAGAGTTTTTTGGCGCTGATACAGGGAAGTTTTGTAGAGGATGGACTCTATATCCTTGATGAGCCGGAGGCCGCGCTGTCGCCTCAGAGACAGCTTACGTTGCTGCTTGAGATCGACAGACTGTCCAGAGGCGGGGCGCAGTTTCTGATCGTCAGCCATTCGCCCATTCTTTTGGCGCTTCCGGGCGCAAGTATTTTGACTTTTGACGATGGTGTACTCCACCCCTGCGGCTACCTGGATACAGAAAGCTACCAGGTGACGGAGATGTTCATCAATAACCGGGAATATTTTTTAAAAAGACTCCTGTCCGACGATGGGAATATTTGACATATCTCTTTGGCGCAGTGTCTTTTCGATCAGTTCTAACAGTTTTGGATAGTCAACAGGTTTGGATATGTGCGCGTTCATACCGCTTTCCCTGGATTTGCGTCTATCCTCTTCGAAGGCGTTAGAGGACACAGCTATGATGGGGATGGCGCGAAGGACAGGGTCTTTCAGCCCGCGGATAGCTTTGGCAGCCTGGTATCCGTCCATGACAGGCATCTGAATATCCATAAGTACAAGAGAATATTCTCCTGCTTTGGAATGACTGATCTTATCCACGGCAACACTGCCGTCCATGGCTGTATCTACGATAAACCCCATCTCTTTAATCAGTTCGGTTTCGATCTCCAGATTAAGTTCATTATCTTCCACCAAAAGTATTTTATACCTTTCGGGTGAATCAAACGACGCAAAACTGTTGTCTGAAACGGCTGAAGAAGGCTTGTCCACTATACGAAGGCTGATGGTGACAATAAATTTGCTGCCTTTGCCAGCTGTGCTGTATACTTCGATGTTTCCGCCCATCATGTCTACAATATTTTTTGCGATTGTAAGCCCCAGTCCGGTACCTGCGACACCGCTTAAAGTCGTATTTTTTTCCCGTTCGAAAGCTTTAAACATAAGTGTTTGAAATTCTTCGCCGATACCGATACCGTTATCTTCTATGATAAACTGATAGATTGCGTATTGGTTGGACGGTTCTTCTATTTCTGCGGCGGTAACACTTACGCTGCCGCCGGGATTCGTGTACTTGACAGCGTTTCCTACCAAGCTTAAAAGAACCTGACCAAGACGCTGTTGGTCGCATTGGACTTTCTGATGTGTAAGATTCGTATAGTCTGTGGAAAACATTATGTTTTTTGCTGCTGCCTGCGGAAGCAGAGCCTTATGTACTTCCTGGATAAGCTTTGGCAGAAGGCACTCATTTTCTTCAATATGGGTGTTTCCGGACTCCATCCATGAGATTTCCAGGACATCATTTACGAGGCAAAGCAGTTGATTTTCCGCTGCTTCAATTTTATTAAGGTAGTGAAGAATTTTGTCAGGATTTTTTATATGGTTTCTTGCAAGGACAGTAAAGCCGGAAATTGCGTTAAGGGGTGTACGCATGTCATGGGACATATTGGAGAGAAAAGTATTCCTTGCGGCATTGGCAAGCTTTGCGTAGTTTAAAGCATCTTCTAAAAGCTTTTTCTGCTGCATCTCATCTTTAATCTCGTCATCTACTTTCCGGCAGCCTAAGACGACCTGGGAAGCGGGAGATTTAGCGCTTGCATTTACGATACGGAGCTGCAGGTACTGTATCTCTCCTTCCTGGCAGGTGCGGTAATTCACATAGTAAGTTTTGTTTTCCAGAAGCTTCTTTTTAATCTGCTCAGGGCTGATGGCTTCTATAACAGCCTGGCGGTCCTGGGGATAGACCCAGGTACGGATATACTCCTGAATAAACTGCAGATATCCGACAGTATCGCAGTTTTTGGGGAACTGATATTTAGTTCGGCTGCTTTGGCGATAGATCATCACGTTGTTTGTTTCCAGATCTATATAAAGGATGGATTCGTAATTGATGCTGAGTCCTTCAATCACTTCCAGACGACGCAGATGCTCCTGGTTGATGGCAGTCTGTTCGGCGATTAGGCGATTGTGTTTTTCTGTAGCGTCGGAGACGAACACATAGAAGAGATCTCCGGCTGATTCACTATGCATAAAATGACCGTAATCTTCAAGCCAGCGGATCTGTCCGTCTTTGCATATGATCCGATATTCCACATAGTCCAGGTCATATTGGCTGGAGGCAATCTGTTCCTGGATACTTTTCTCCACAGCATCCAGATCTTCCGGGTGTACAATGCCTTTAAAAGAGTTACCGGTCAATTGCCTAAATTCCTGCATTGTATCGCATTTAAAGATCCTGAGCATGGCGGTGTTAGCATAAAGGATTGTTTCTTCTCCGTCTGCATGATAGATGAAAAAGCCGCCAGGCATATTGTCTGTAAACGCTTTCAGTGCGCTGGCTGTGTGTGCAGGTTCCTGGAGTTTTTCTTGAGGAAGATCCAGTGCGGATAAAATATATTCTATAATACTTTCTTCGGTTTTTATTCTGTTATGCAAATTCCATCGCCCCTTTCTGCATCTGCCGGTTTAATCATACCATTTCAACTTCGTTTTGTCATCACTCAGAGGAGAAAAATATGATGAATTCCCTGATATATGGACGTAAAAAGAATACATGCAAGCATTCCGGCGGCTGTGGGGATTAATGCAGCCAAAAAGGTCCATCGCCAGCTTTTAGTTTCCTTTCGTATGGTCAGAAGCGTGGTGGAGCAGGGCCAGTGCATCAAAGAGAACAACATGAAGTTTATAGCTGTTATAAAGGTCCATCCATGTGCCGCAAGCAGGCTGTGTATCTGCGTAAGGTCATTCATATCCATAAGACTGCCTTGGGAAAGATAGGCCATAAGGATGATGGGCATGACAATTTCATTGGCAGGAAATCCTAGAATAAAAGCGGCAAGGATGACGCCGTCCAGGCCCATCAGGCGCCCCAAGGGATTAAGAAAAGAGGCGCATTGATCTAAAAGGCTGGAGTTATTAATATAGATGTTGGCCATACACCAGATCAAAAACCCGGCAGGAGCCGCTATCGCGACTGCTCTGCCCAGAACAAATAATGTCCGGTCGAAAACAGATCGAACCAGTACGGCGCCTATTTGGGGTTTACGGTAAGGCGGAAGTTCCAGCGTAAAGGAAGAAGGCATACCTTTCAGCAACGTGGCAGAGAGCAGCCGGGTGGTCGCAAAGGTCATTCCAATTCCCAAGAGAATAATCAAAGTTAAGAGGAAAGCCGATAAAAAGGAAGATGTAACGCCTGCGCCGGTACCTGAAAAGAAGATAGTAAGCAAGGCAATCAGCGTGGGGAATTTACCATTACAGGGAACAAAACTGTTTGTCAGGATAGCCAGAAGCCGTTCTCTGGGGGAATCGATAATGCGGCATCCAGTTACGCCGGCAGCGTTACATCCAAAGCCCATACACATGGAATACTTAAACTTGTTATTTTAAAATGACCTGAACAGAATCATCATTTACGATAATCCGATCTACGATCCGGGCAAGGCATGCACGCTTTTCTTCCAGGCTGCCATGATCCAGCAGATGCAGGAACCGGTCTCTAAATTCCATAAGTTCAGCGGCGGTCACAATGGCCTTTTCCGGCTTTTGGTTTGCAGCCAGCAACGTGTTTTTCTCCCGGGTAAGGGCGTCGATCCTGCCGGAAAGCGTATCCATGGGAATGCTGCCGATCTGGTACAGGTCGATTAATTTGGAGATCTGCCGGTCAATGCTGTCGATGCGGTCTGTATAGTCTTTCCTGGGCGGTGCTGGTACAACATTCCTTGGCCGGATCTTTTCAAAATCAAATTTGGTGATGTAATCAATAATGACATTGTCCAGTTCAGGTATCTTCCATTTTTTATTTTTGCAGTTGGGATCTATGACATATTTGGCATCGCCCTTTGTTCTGCTGTAACACGAATAATTTCCATGTTCCCCATGATACCTGGCGCCGCATTTTCCGCAGTAGACCATACTGGCCAGAAGCGTTGTGGCGCGGAAAGGGGAGCGTCTGTAGGAGCTTAAGCTGCGTTTGGATTTTTCAAATATCTCTTGTACCTCGTCAAAAAGTTCTTTTGATATGATCGGTTCATGGACGCCTGGGTAGGCTGTACCATTAAATTTAACGTATCCAATGTATATTGTGTTTTTAAGAACATTTCGGACAAGCGCGTCGCTGGTCCATGCGCCATATTTTGTGGTATATTTTTTGCGCATGTATTGCCAGCAGTTGTTAAGGGAATATCCTTTGGCAAACCGTTCGAAAAGTTCCCGTACCTGCAATGCCTCATATTCATTCACAACAAGCTTTCCATTTACATAATCATAGCCAGTCGGAGCAGTGGGACCGCCATGGTACAAACCGCTCTTGGCACGTCCGATCCGCCCCATTGTAAAACGCTCCGTGATCTGGTCCTTTTCCAACTGTGCGAAGACTGACAGGATACCGATCATTGCACGGCCAAACGGAGTGGATGTATCAAAGTTCTCGCTGATGGAGATAAAATCCACATGATTGGCCAGGAAATGATCTTCGATCAGGGTCAGGGTGTCTTTTTGGGAACGGGAAAGCCGATCCAGCTTATAAACTATAACAATATCAATACAGCCGCCTTTTATATCGCTTAGAAGCTGCTGCAGGGCGGGACGATTCGTATTCCCTCCAGAGTATCCTCCGTCTGTATAGAACTTTGTGACAATAATATCCTTGGCCAGACAATAGGCCTTAAGGCGTTCGGTCTGTTCCTCAATGCTGTAGTTTTCAAGCTGGTTTTCCGTAGAGACACGGACATAGCATGCGCCTTTTATCATCGCATCATCCTCCTTAAGTTCCTTAAGTTTTCAGCATTTCTTCCAGTTCCCGTATGCGTGCTTCCGCTTCCTCGGCTCTTTTTCTTTCCCGTTCTGTGTTTATCTGTTCTTGAGAGATGCCCTGTTGGATGCCCTGCTGGATGCCCTGTTGGATACCCTGTTGGATGCCCTGCTGGATGCCCTGCTGGATGCCGCGCTGCTCAGCTTCAAGCATGCCCTGGTTGTAATCAAGGATTGCTTTTTGCCGCGCTTCGTATTCCAGGCGTTTTTGTTTATCCTGGCTGATGGCCTGCAGCTGTTCGTAGGCGCTGCCGATGTAAATGTTTTTCTCCGCCAGCATGTCAAATTCCTCCTTTCGCTCGGCGTTGATAAATTTTGCCCATAATTCCAGGTCGCTGCTGTCCTCTTTAAGTTCCGGAGGAAGCTTGGAAAGTTCCAGGATGTGGAACTCCATCTTGTCTGTATAGAGTATATGCCGGGTATCTTCCCGTATGTGGAAACAGGAATAAAACTCTGTTTCTCCATGGAAGAGGTCAAAGTCCAGGATGCTGATGCTCACGCATTTTTTGAAGACGGAATAGCTCTGCCCGGGGCTGATCTGGTCAGTGTACATCTTCGCCAGGTAGAACAGGGCGCGGTCTGCCCAGACGTTCAGCATGGAGAGCTGAATCTCAATGTCAATTTCCATGGAATCGTTCATCAGGATACGGACATCAAGAATGCCCTGCTTTTCGTCCTCATGGAGTTTGCGCAGGTTGGTATTGAGGATCTGCGTCTCGCGGATATCCGCAGGGTTGAGCTTCAGCACAGCCGACAGAAAGCCGATGCGCGCCTGTTCGTTCATCATGATTTCTTTGAAGGCGAAATCAACCTTTGGTTTCATAAGAAATTCGTCCATGGATGTAGTCCTTTCATTGGAGGATAATTTAAAAACAGTGTCCGCATGTAGTGTATCCCTGCGCTTTTAATTCATCCACAGTAAGGCTTGACGTGGAATAATTCTCCGGAGATATTTTCTTCACGTCCCGGCAGGATGGATAGTGTATCTTATGGCTGCTGGTATTTAGAACGAAGCTGTCAGATGTCTGCTGCTGCTCTGGGTTATCATAGGTGTCAAAGTTGCTGCCGTTACCAGAACCCGAAGATCCGCCAGATGAAGACGGGGCCTTGGGCGCGGATGGGGTAGTTTGCGCGGAAGCTTCCTGAACTGCCTTCTGTTCGGCTTCTTTGGCGGCTTTTTCTTCGGCGATTCGCTTTTCTTCGGCTTCTTTGGCGGCTTTTTCCTCGGCAAATCGTTTTTCCTCGGCTTCCTTGGCAGCTTTTTCCTCAGCGATCCGCTTTTCTTCGGCTTCCTTGGCAGCCTTTTCCTCAGCAATCCGCCTTTCTTCGGCTTCCTTGGCAGCCTTTTCCTCAGCGATCCGTTTTTCCTCCGCTTCTTTAGCCGCTATATCCGTGACAGTGATAGATAGTTTGTTGCTGGTGATGTTGCCTGCTTCCACATATATATCATAGGTGCCTTCTTCTGCGCCTGTAGTAACGCCTGTTTCAGAGAAGGAGAGGCTTTCTCCATCTGATAAATATTTTATCTTTGAAGTGTCAGCGTCTTCCGGAAGAATGGTTATTTCTACAGGTATATCTGTATTAATATCATATTCATCCTGCTGGTCCGATATAGCCAGTTCAATTGATTCGATCGGAACAACAGGAGGTGCGTCAACGGTGATAACTGCACCGATCATACTTGCGAAAGCAACTAAAAATGATATACCAGACAATTTGAAAAATTTTTTGACCGGGCGTTTCCGGATTAAATTTACCAGAGCATAGACAATAAATGCAGGAACACAGATACTGCTTATAAAAAATATTATAGCAAATATATAGAACATAATAGATCCCTCTTTTCTTTAGTAAGTTCGTTGCAATGTTTAATCTAATATTATTTCGCGTAGCATTCAGGCAGTTCTTGAAAAATCAATTTGGACGGTTCTTCTGGATCTGAAGATCTTTCATTTTATCCAGAAGGATTTGGCTGTTCGCTTTGAAGCTCTGGCGAAAAGCGATAATATAACAAATTATATAATCGTTTGAATATATTCTCCGGAAGATTAAAAATTCGAAAAATAGATTTTCCATTCATAGTAATATGTTCATAGGGCTTAAGTATATACTGTAAATCGTTGAAAAAATTAGTTAATATGTATCGATCATTGATTAATATAAAACATATTATGATGACTGCAAAAATATCATTTTTACCAAGTCCTGTGTTATATTCTTCATTGGTAATAATCTGATAAGAAAGATTTATAAGCGCCTTTTTGGGAAGAACAGGTAAATTATAAACATTAAAAGTTCTATTCCCGTGTGCAATTTTGTTTCTAAACTCTCGTAACAAATTTAGTGACTTGTTTAAAAATTCTTTTTGCTCTTCAATGCTTAAAATAGAAGAATTTATAAATTGGAGACAAAGTTCAGTCTTATCTGCTGCTTTTAAAATATTATACCATTTAATTGTCAAGCCAAAAGAGATAGTTGAAACTAAAATCCAGGCAGGAACATGATTCTTGCTATTAGCATAATGAGCAACACTGGGGTTTATATGTTCCGAGCATAAAGATTTCTTAATTGATTTTAAAATATTATTTCGCCCCTTAGAAGAATTGCTGTAATATCCGCGATAAAGATAATCTTGCGGATTTGTATTTGATAAATCATTTTTATCAGTGTAGACTCCATATTTTTGAGATACAAGGTATGAAATTCTAGTCTTTAAATAGCGTTCTAAAAATAGAATATTTTTCAAAATAACACTATTTAAATTTGTATCAATAATATGTAATGTATATAGATTTTCAAATGTAGTCCCTTTTGTAAAAATATCTTTATTAGGAACAGAAAGAAATGTATTTTTGTATCCATTGACGATAGTGTAATATGATAATCCGCTTAACACTTTTTTTGCAAAATCATGGTTGTTTATAATAATATTTCTAGATTCCATGATTTCAATCTGTTCATCATAAGTTTTAAAAGGTTTATCGTATAGTCTTTGTTCCATAAATGTTGAAAACCTCCTTACCTGTGAAGGTAAGGAGGTTTTCTCCAGTCGCCTTGGGCGGCAACCATTTCTATTACCATATATCTTACCATCACAAATTATTTTTGTCAAGCCAGTTTAACAGGATCACCGATTTTGATTAGAGGTTCAACAGGTTTTAGTTCCTGAATGTCAGATTGATCGATATTTAGCGGAATATATGTTGTATATTCATGTTCTAGTAAAGGAGAAACTGTAAAAATTGATTTAGTTTTTGTTACTGTTTTATTTTTTTTGCAAATTGAATATTGAAATTCAGTACGGATTACTTCGACTTCGTCTTTTACATATATATAATGACAAAGATCAGTTCCGTCAAAGTTTTTGATCATTTCCCCAAGTTCATATATTTGTATTTTATCTCCAAGTTGCAGAACATCTTTTCCGATATTTACTAATAATGTACGATTATCAATAATACGGATTACATTTCCAATACATTCAGATCCATATTGCTTTTTTTGTTTTTCAAGTATTTCATGTGTCATATTAATTTCCTTTTCAAATAAATGATCTATTATTGATTAACGGTTTTTTGTTTTTCGATAGTATTCGATACAGATGAATCCTTTTTCTGTACATTCATTGAGCGACTTTTTATATATGCCGTTTCTGCTTCTTCCGCTGTCATATTGGCAGCAGATGGGTTTTGACCGGCGTCGTGGGTACGGATTTTATCTGCTAGGCTGAGAATAAAATCATTAGCGGCCTTTTTTCATCTGCGTTCAGATTGTAGTACAGCTTAAGCGCTTCGATCGCCAGGGCGTCTCCGTCCTGCAGGAGGGAAGAAGCGGCTTTTGAGAAGACATCTTCTTTTGGGATCTCTACAAACATACCGCCTTCCCCGGTGCGGAGCTAAGTCTCGTTGACGTTGAACTCACGGCAGATGGAAAAAATAATAGCATCGCTGGGGGAAGTTTGTCATAGTGTAACGGATCCGGCAGCAGGTGAGCGCAAGATTGCGCCGACGCAACCCAGATCAGCAGGTCAGGCAACTTTTGAATAATCAATAATTGAGATTTTACTGACAATCTTCTCCAGGTTATCCAGTATTTCATCAATTTTTTCCATTACAGAGCCTCTGAATACTACATCCCCGCATTGTACGCATTTCATGCAAGGTACATTTTCGATGATTACATAGCAGTTTTCCAATTGTGCAAAATATGTCGTTGTGCTTTCTTCCATTGATCCGCCTCTACAGCTTGTGCATCTCATGATTTATGCTCCTTTCTAGTTTTCAGATCTTTTCCATTTCAATCCACGCTCTCGCATAGGGAGCGACACTATCATTACTGATTACAACTTTCCGTATGCGTGCTTCTACATCACATATGAGAGTAATTCTGCAATATTGATTTTCAAATCATCATAAATACACACAGGAATGATGTCGTCAAAGCTGTACTGGTTTGACATTTTCTCATGTTCAAAATCAAAAAGATTAACAGTATGTGTTTTGGGATTTATAATCCAGTATTCCCGTACTCCGGCAGAGCGGTATTTAAAAAGCTTTATTCCATAGTCCATTCGGCTTGTGCTGGGGGAAACGATTTCAATGATCCAGTCAGGGGCGCCATTACAGCCTCGGTCATCCAGTTTATCTTTATCGCAGATGATAGAGATATCCGGTTCTACATAGTTTTTGCTGTCCTTATTCAGGAAGACGGCAAAGGGCGCAGGAAATACTTCACAGCCACCGTTATGTGCATTAATATAATTTGCTATTTTTCTGGACAGATTCATGACGATGCGCTGATGCATGGTATTTGGCGGCGCCATATCATAGATCTGCCCGTCAATCAGCTCGGCGCGCTGTCCTTCTGGAAGGGCATAAATATCTTCGATTGTGTAATGATTGTCTTTGAGTAGCGGCATAGTAAACTCCTTTCTATCTGGTATGTATTGTAACCGCAATTGGATCAGGCATTCATGATATCCCAGCATTCTGGATAGCTGGTTAATCAATATTTAATAATTCCGATTTCAATCCACGCTCTCGCATAGAGAGCGACACTATCATTAAAATTTTCTTCGTAATTCCACTACTTTTCCTAAAACCCGCACAGGCTTTTCTTCAATTTCCTAGTTGATTTTAATCCACGCTCCCACATAGGGAACGACACTATCACTGGAAGATACGTCTATATTTTTTCTATCACAGCTAATTGCCGGACAACCCCGATTCTATACAGAATCGGGGTAATTGTTTAAACCTGCTGTGCCTGTTGGTAGAGGGCAGTTAAGACATCTTGAAGAACCTGCGAAAAATTAATGCGGTTATTTTCTGCAAAGGTATTGAGCCATGCAGGAATGGTAAGATTTTTTCTTACTGCTTTTTCGCCATATTTTTCAGAATAAGCGTCCATATCCAGGATCAGCATGCTTACAAACCCGCCAGGGTCGAGGATAATGCTTTCTAAAGGGCTTGCTTTGGGTGCAGGCTTCCCGTCATCCAGTTCGTCGAGAATCCAGCCGGATGCGGCATCGAAAACCTTGACGAGCTGGAAGCCATTCACAGAAATCTCTACACGGACTCCTGCAATATTCGAGCCGAACTTGAGAATGATACGCCAAATATGGAGCGCGTCAAGCTTCTGGCCAAGTCCGTCCACATGGAATCACACAAGGCAATCGACTTTGAGTTTATCATGCCCAGCGGACAGTCAAAGAGGTTTAGCATCTTAATTATGCAATCAGTTCCTCCGAAAAATCCTCTCTTTTTGACCATCTAACAGGAGTGACGTCATAATTTTTCATCGCCGTTGTAATAGCGGGAGAAATTTTTTTATCTATATCTTGGAAGAATACATATAGCTTAGACGATGATCCTTCTCTAGCTTGTTTTGTATCATTCCACAAAAACAGTATATTATTTGTTTTTGGTTGGTCAATATGGTTTACAACTTTCAAAATTCTTTCTGGCGCTTTTTTTGAACGTGGAACGAGAAAATCGTAATTTGTTGTTAAGCCACTTATTCCAGGAAAAGATATGTTCGGAGAATATCTAATTTCCTTTTTATCCAAATATGATTGAACATCTTCTATAAATAGAGATTGAACAACGCTTTTTGACGTTCGGAATAAGTCACTCACTTTTATCATGCACTGAGTAAGCATATGAATTTTTTGATATAAATCATCTTTTGAGCATGATACGAAAAGTTCATCATCATCCATTTTTACACCATGACAAATTAGTATTTGATTAAAAATTTCCTTTCTTCTTTCGCTTGAAAAAAGATTAAAATTCGATAGATATAGTTCACTAAGGGTCTCTCCGTCATCTGTAATAATATACCCATCGCCTTCGGCTTTTACGAATATCTCGGTACAATCATTATTACGATCTAAATATGGCAAAGTCAGTCTTGTTACGTTACTAGTTATATTAAATTGCTTTGTATTGCCATATAACCATTTGAAATATCCGTCTTTAAAATTATTTTCCATATTATACCACACTTTGCAAGGAAATATTTTCTATGTCAATATTGCACATTTCGCAAAAATCGGAAAAAACGATCATAAAATCATCTAGTTTCACAAATAGTTTACCACATCCTCTGTCTAAATCATATACTTTACAACCAAATTCTTCATCATATATATGTATGTGGTTTCTGGAAGAAAAAGTTCCATCTGGAAACATATGAGGCCTGCAATCTATCTCTAATCTTACCATCATGGTTCCAGTGCTTTGATGCCGCGTCTGCAATTTCTTTTTTGTCAATGTTATAGAACTCTTTCTGTCTATGTCTAAGTAAAATATATCTTTTGTAGTTTTCGACAAAATTTTATATGGTTTTGCTTTTTCTCCTGAAGTAGGTAATATTATATTTGTATTTTCAAAATTTTTATCCAAATTTAACAGTCTTTGGAACTCTGCATCCGTCATTCATTCCTCCAAAGAAAACACCAGTTCGTCTTTTCGATGTTTTTTTTGAAGGTTTTTCTATTCTACTTTTCCAATTACTTTTCCTAAAATCCACACAGGCTTTTCTTCAATTTCATAAGAGCTTCCTTTAATTTTTATGCAGCTTTTGTATAATCGACTACAGCAATTTCGGTTAATGTATTTTTTAATTTTTCGAGGATGTTTTCAATTTTTTGGAGCGTTACACCATTTAGATATTCTTCCCCGCATTGTGTACATTTTGTACAGGGAACATTTTTAATAATAATGAAACATCCACTGTATTCAGTCATATAAGTAGTGGTATCTTTTTTGATATCGCCTTTACAAGTAAAGCAGGTCATGCATTAGTCTCCTTTCTTATTTTATTTCAATCCACGCTCCCGTGAAGGGAGCGACACTATCATAGGAAGATATGTCTATATTTTTTATATCACAGTTGAACACGCTTTAAATTTTTTCTGGGTCCTTTTGTTAAATCAACAGAGTACGGGGAAGGCATTTCATAAATTCCCCATTTTGTATAAAGCAGTTCTTTGGAGACAGAAGAAGTCTGATGTAAGTATTGATTATTGTCTTCAATTTCATCATCGAGCGAAAGATCAGAAGTATAATTTTCAGATGATGATTGAGATTGATAGAATTCTTCGGCCAGCATGGTTCTAGTAAATTCAGCTGTTGGTTCAATGTTGGTAACTAATTTCTCAAGTTCATCTATACTAGTATGAAAAAATTCTTTTCTCATATTAACCTTATTTACTCGTCTTTTGTTTAAAAATGTATGTAATCTTTTTTCCAGATTGACTGCATCATCAGAGAAGATGAAACTGTGAACATCAAATCTAAAAGGAACTGAAGCATTGCTAAGTTCGTCAATGCGGTCTTGAGGATTCAAACGTCGGGTCATGCCGATTTTAAATATGTGTTCCCCAAAAGAACCAAGGTTGCTGATGATATATACATTCCCAGCTTTTCCGTTTGCCAGATTAGCAATCTCTTCTTTTTTGATTACAACATTTGCCAACTGAGCTTGTAGTTCTAATATACGGGCATTTAGTTTTTCTAATTCTTCTTTTCCAGCAGAGGGAATTTGCTCTTTTAATTTCTCAATTTCGGTCTGGTATTTAGACTCTTCTTTTTCGATTTTTTTTCTTTCGGCTTCTAAGGCTTTTCTTTCTTCAGCTTCCTGACGCATTTGTTCTCGAATAGCCAATTGTTCTTGGCGAGCCTGTTCCTTTTTAACATAATAGTTATATTCTATTTTTACTGCATTTATAAAAAGATATTCTATTTCTCCAATAAATTTTGTCAGGGTTCCGGCAATGCTTTGATTTCCATCGCCAGCAATTTTTAGATACTTAGATGAGACACTTTTGACATTTTCTATAGACTTTTCCAGTTTTTCATATTTTAAATTATAAAGTATATTTTGAAGTTCAGCGCGAAGAGCTATAACCATGAGCTGATAGATGCTTTTATTTGCTTTGGTGGTGTATCTGGAAGAATATTGTTCTAAAAGCTGGTCAATTAATTTTTCGTTTTCGCGGTATGCTTTCCGCAGGCTTTTCACATCCATACAATGTAGTTTTAAGTTTACGGATGGAGCAATAAGCTCTGCGTCATTAAAATCTTTGCAGGGTAATCTGCAGTTCTCGTAAGTTGGCTCAGATTTTAGAAAATTATCTATTGCGTACTCAATGCTTTTGTATAGTTCTTTGCTTCTGGATAACTTTTGTGTATTGGTATTAAGTTGTTTGTTCAGTTTGATGTTTTTTTCTGTGAGAATTGAAATTTCTTCACGGAGTTGCTCAAGTACAGCATTGTTATTACAGATCTCCTGATTAATTTCATTTAAGTTCCGATCCGATTCAATTTTCATTTGTTGGATTTTTTCTTTGATCTCAAAATAATCCTTGGCATTTAATTCTGTAAGTTTGCCTTCCAACATTTGAATGGTAGTCCGAAGCGATTCATTTTCGGCTTTGATTTTAGAAATACGAAAAATATCAAGAAAACTCATAAGGTTCCTCCTGCTTTATCCTGAAAGTAAATAGTTTTTTATTATTGGAAATTTATAAGTGCCATGTCAATTTTCTAAAATTTTCTCCGCAGTTCCACTACTTTGCCCAAGATCCGTACAGGCTTTTCTTCAATTTCATGATTAGAAAAGTCCATTGGTTCATAGGAAGGGTTATTGGCGATCAGTTCTATACCGTCTTTGTATTTGCGGAGGCGTTTGCAAGTAGCGTCCGTGCCATTGACGGTAGCAACTACGATATCGCCGCTTTCGGCGTCGTCTTGTTGGCGGACAATGACCACGTCTCCGTCACAGATATTGGGGATCATGCTGTCTCCATGGATCAATAGACCAAAAAATGTGCCTGTTTTTGCCATTTCCTCAGTGATCTCCTCAGTGTCGATGATCTCTTCTACAGCTTCGATCGGAATGCCAGCGGCTACGCGGCCAAGGACAGGGATGACAATGCCTTTTCTCTTTTTGGGGGAATCATCGTCCCAGCCCATGAGGTAAGCGACAGTGGTATTTAGTACAGTTGCAAATTCTACAACTTTACTTTGAACAATATCGTTTGCACCAGTTTCTATTTTGGCAATAGATGATTTGTTTTTATATCTTAATTTTGAAGCAAGTTCTTCTTGAGTCATTCCTAAAGTTTCACGTTTTTCTTTAATGCGTTTTCCTATATCAGCCATATTCACCACCCAAGTTTTATATTCTTTATGTAACAATATATCATAGAGTTTCTTTAAAATCAATATTTTTTGACAAAATACAAAAAAATAGTTGACTTTAAATCACAATAGTGATATAGTACAGATAGATGATTTAAAATCATCAAGGAAGGAGGAGAATGATTGACTGATTCAGAAGCATTAAGGGGCTTGATTGAAAGTAATGGTTTAAAGATGAAATTTGTTGCAGATTATCTTGGATTGTCGCCATATGGTTTTCAGTTGAAAGTGGATAATAAGCAAGAATTTAAAACCAGTGAGGTTTCTGCACTTTGCGAATTATTGGAAATCAAGTCATTGACAGTAAAAGAAAATATTTTTTTTGCAAAGAAAGATGATTTAAAATCATCAAAATGTGGAGAAGAAAAGAGGTGAAGGAAGATAATGTTGAGGAAAATCTATCGTGAACTGGTGGCGATCAAAGCAGAACTCCAAGCTATTCAGAGTAACTCGGAGTCCCAAGATACGGTCGTGATGGTTCGTGAGCCGTATAGTACAAACTATAAGCTGGTCAAAGTCGAGGATGAGCATAGACCTCCCAATGAGTGGCGGATGTTTGAAGATATCTCAGAAAATGAAGCAGAGAGATCCCGTCTGGAAAGAATGATCGAGGATCATTGTCTTTCCAGACAGGATCTGGCAATCATTCTGTTTGGTCTTCGCGTTCGACCTGGATTCGGGAAAAAAGATTTTGGTATTTAACAGCGCAGTAGCCTAAAAGGTCTCGCAAGTCTTCTTTGCTTTGGATATGATGATAAATCCCCATTAATTCTCTGTGGGGATGTGTCATCCAAACATAAAGGCTACAGTTCAACGCTCTTTTGCGAAGCCCGGAGATTTCCAGTTCAAAATCTTCAAGAGTACGGCATATTACAGGTTCACCGTCTCTTGTTGTAACAAAATAAGGAGCTCCTAGATAATTTAGGATTTCATTAATTTGGCTCATGGGTGTGTTATTCCTTTCTATGTATTTGGCCATGGCAGTGGCCTGTACAGGGAGTATAGCACAGAACAAGGAAGACTGCCAGATCCAGCAGCAGAAGATATCATATGGAGAAAGGAGAGTACCTATGAACAAGCTAGAAAAAATAGACAGAAAGATCGAGCTGATGAAGCAGTATCAGGAAGAGTTAGATAAAAGAAATCAGATTTATGCGGAATTTGAACGCCTGGTTATTTGTGGGGAACATGAAAAAGCGCAGGCGTTACTTAAAACCCTGGACGACCAGACTTGTGATCAAATTTCAAGTGAGATCAACCGCCTGGATCAGGAAGAGGAAAAAGAGGAAGACGCCTTGGTGGAAGCCTGTGTGCGTATAGGGCTGGTGATCGGGGATTTCCTGGTTGACTTTACAAGCGATATGCTGGCCGAAACATTGACTGTAAATGAACAGAGGCTTGTCCGGACATGCCAGGCGTATGCAAAAGGCCTGTCTGATCTGAAAAGCAGGAAATAAGGACAATCAGGAGAATCATATTTTAATAAAAGAAAAGAAGGAGGTATTGCTATGGCTGTTACTGTCACGATTGTAACAAGGGATGGGAAAGTCTATACAGATCCTACAAAGGTACATATACCAAGGAATAAGGATACAGAGGCTTTTTACAGAATGGTAGAGAACTTTGTCCCTGATAAGGACGAAAAGAAGGATGGGGCATCTGCATCATAGGATGCCCCTGATGGACAAGCATCAGGCACGGGAAGCCCACGGGGGCGCAAAAACAATATCTCAAATGCTTGGCCATAAAAATCTCCTAATATATACCGGTTCGACTCCGGCTCGTGCCATTCACGCGTGAAATATTCTATGAAGAAAGGAAGTTATGATGTTAAAAGCCGTAAAGGTGGAGGAATTATCCCAGGAGCAAAAAGATTACTATAACAAGATCCCGGCCATCAGGCTGGATCGGTTGTTCGGTAGGGATGATGTGCCCGGGCTTGTTATACAAGACGGCAAGATATCTGGGATAGAAGTCAAATAAGAAAAAGGAGACACTATGGCAAATAAACGGAGCATGAATACATGCGAATGGATTTGCGGGATCCTGGAAGGGTTGTAACATGGTTATGTATGAAGGTGTCGGCCCGGAGAAAGACACTGTGGTCGGTGAAGATGCAGCGTTTGCTTATGCGATAGAGCGGATAAGGAATGCGGACAAAATAGAGAAAGAAGAGTTCGTGGAATGGTATTTTTCTGGGAACTGGATAAAGGAGGAAAAAGAGTGAACGAAGTAGAAAATATTTATGGAGGCCAGGCAGGAATGCAGCACAGTACCACAATGGAGATGGTGTCTACGCGGCAGATGCAGGAGGTTCAGGGGCAGATCATCATGGCGAAAAAGTTCCCCCGGAACGAGATCGAGAGCTATAACCGCATCATGAGGGCGTGCCAGCGAAAAAGCTTTGCAGAGAAAGCGGAATATGAATACCCCCGTGGCGGGCAGAAGGTCACTGGCCCATCTATCCGCTTGGCGGAAGTAGCTGCCCAGAATTGGGGCAACATTGATTTTGGGATTGTGGAATTAGAGCAGAGAAACGGTGAAAGCCAGGTTATGGCCTACGCCTGGGATCTGGAAACCAACACCCGGCAGACGAAAATATTCAGCGTACCCCATGTCCGCAGCACAAAGAAGGGGAACATCCCCCTGACTGACCCCAGGGACATCTATGAGATGGTGGCGAACCAGGGAGCGCGCCGGATGCGTGCCTGCATCCTTGGCGTAATTCCCGGGGATGTAATTGAATCAGCGATTGCCCGCTGCCACCAAACACTTTTGGAAGGTGAAAAAAAGCCGGTAATTGATATTGTAAAAGAAATGGCTGAAATCTTTAGTAAAGAGTTTTCCGTGCCGTTAGAGGCAATTGAAAAATATATTGGATGCAAGTCCACGGCATTTTCCATGAATGACCTGATCCGGCTAAAGAAAGTGTACACATCCTTAAAAGATGGCCTGGCGAAACGTGAGGACTTTTTTGACCTTGGCGTAGAAACTGAATCTGAGATTAAAAATCCTTACGAGGAAAAGAAAGCTGAAAAAAACAGGAAACAGAAGAAAGCCCTGGATTCTGAACCGAAAACAGACCAGGAAGCCCAACAGCAGCTTGACCTTGGGACAGGTGAAAGGCCATGAAGCTGACGGATGACAACTATTATGGACAAGCTGCCAGTGAGCAGTATTTCAGTGTAAGCCAATATAAAGATTTCATGAAATGCGAGGCGGCTGCCCTTGCCAAAATCCAGGGGGAGTACAATTCTCCCCCTACACGGGCCATGCTTGTAGGTTCATTCGTAGACAGCTTTTTTGAGGGAACACTTGACCGTTTCAAATGTGAGAACCCGGCTATATTCACCCGGAAAAGTGAACTGAAAGCAGAATTTCGCAAGGCAAATGAGATTATCTGCAGAATCAAGGACGATTCACTGTTCATGCAATTCATGAGTGGAGAGAAACAGAAGATCCTTACGTTTGAGATGTTCGGTGTACCGTGGAAGATGAAGATGGACAGTTTTTCAGAATGCATCTGTATCACGGATTTAAAAGTGGTGCAGAACTTCCGGAACCTTCCTTTGTGGCGGTATGACCTGCAGGGGGCGGTTTACCAGAAGGGAGCAGAACTTTGTGGATATGGGAAGCTTCCGTTTTATCTAGCCGTCGCCACGAAGGAACGGGTCCCGAACCTTGACATTTTCCAGATACCACAGATGACGCTTGATATAGCGCTACGGGAAATTGAGGGGAATATTGAACACTTTGCAGACGTGAAGCGTGGGTTTATGGAGCCGGAATACTGCGGAGTATGCGATTACTGCAAGAGTGTGAAGCAGGCGAGGATAAGAAATTATAATGAATTATTGGAGGGATAAATGAAACTGATTAAAATTTTTACTGACCACATCCAGTTAAAGACCAATGATGCAGAGTTCAGCAGCATCCGTATCAATGATCTGTTATCTGTATCTGATGGTGATGTGGAACTGGTGGCGTCTGTTAATTCTCTGACGGATACGGACGCAGAAACTGGTATTGACGAAGGTGATTATATTACAGACCCAGCGAGCATGAAGGTGATTGAGTGCAGCATTATTGGTAGCGTGGTAAATGGGAAGTTCGTGAAATCTATAGACCATTATCCAACTACGGATGTTGCCATTAAAGAGATTGATTACCGTGATTTTGTCAAAATACTTTATTGTGGGGATTTAGCAGGGCATTTCCTGCAAGTGGGAGAGTATTCAGGATATTGCTGTGGGGCGTGGCTTAACGGAAATAAGCTCTTCCAGCGCCATTCCTGCATCGTCGGCAACACCGGTTCTGGAAAATCAGAGACCTTAGCCAAAATCCTAGAGGAAACTTCAAAGCTTCCGGGGGCCAACATTATCTTGTTTGATATCCATGGGGAGTACAGCAAACTTTCCTATGTGGACAATATCAAGATCGGGGACAGTTTCCCGTTCCCGGTGTGGTTGTTCGGGTTCCAGGATATGGCATCAAACATCTTAAAGATCAAAGAAGAATCCGCAACCGTGGTTATGTCCGCACTACGGAAGTGTTATAAGATGTGCTGCCCAGGAGGAAACGAGGGGAAGGCATTCAATTTTTCCTATGACAGCATCATGGAAGAAATGGACAGGCTGGACAATGAAACAATCCTGGACGGGTACTTTAAGAATGGAGAGCCCAAAATCAAAAACGGGGAGTTCTATGGGAAACTTACCAATGTGGTCAATCTCATGAGGGCCAGAAGGCATGATACAAGGTACTCATTCCTGTTTGGTAAACACTCCCAGGATTGCTTAAACAGCCTTATAAACCGTCTCATGGGCGGAAGTAAGCCGGTAAAAAATATTGACCTGTCAGATATACCACATGATGTGGCAATCCCGATCATCGGGGCGATCACGAAGTTGGTATTTGATATCCAACGCACCACCGGACCGGACTTTAAGCCCATTGCCCTGGTATGTGACGAGGCGCATGTGTACATACCGAATAACTTTCAGCTGTCGGCTTCTGAACGGCGCATGGTGGAGGTTTTTGAGAACATAGCAAAGGAAGGCCGTAAGTTTGGAATTACGCTGCTTGTGGCCTCACAGAGGCCGTCAGAGCTCAATAAGACCATCATGGCTCAGTGTGCAAACTTTATTGTCGGGAAGCTCAACAATGAGAACGACAAGTCTATGGTTAAGGGTATGCTGCCAAACGGAAACGAGAGTGTGATTGACAGTACCACGATGTTCTCTCCTGGTGATGTGCTGGTGGTTGGGGATGCGGCACCGATTCCCCTGAAAATCCATGTCGAATTGGCGAGGGAACGTCCGCAGTCCAGGACCATTGATTTCTGGGACGAGTGGAGCAGATCGGATAGGGTATCTGATTATACGGAGCATGTACAGGCATATCTGGAAGATTAAAAAGTAGGTTATGAACAGACAGGCGAACCCGCAACTCGAAGATGGTTATACCAGAATATCCAATGAATTGTTGGAAGCGATCTGTGCAAGTGACCTGACAGGACTCCAAATGCGTGTCCTGATGTTGTTTATCAGGGTATCTTATGGCTACGGGAAGAGACAGGCTGCCTTTCCTCTTGAATACATACAGGAAAAACTGAAGATTCCGAAAAGGAGCGCGCAAAGGTCTCTGAAAAGCTTGGTGGATGCAAATATCCTTCGGATCGTACAGGAGTCATCAAAATCAGCCCCCCGTATCATGGAGCTAAATAAAAAGTATTTGGAATGGGGGGTTTCGGGTGACTGGGACGTCACCCTAAAACAAGAATCAGGTGACACGCAGGTCACCCCAAATAGGGTGACACAGATGACG
>CAJUMT010000018.1 GCA_910587495.1 uncultured Lachnospiraceae bacterium
CTGCCCTTTATAAAGAATCTCCCCTGATTTAATCCTGATATTAGACGGTCCTAACTTAAGGATCGATTTGGTCGCAACGCTTTTGCCGCTTCCCGACTCGCCCACGATCCCGAAGACCTCCCCTTTTCCTATTGTAAACCCGGCGTTTTTTACCGCCCGCACTTCTCCCGCGTCCGTATCAAAAGAAACTTCCAGGTCTTTTACCTCTAATAAATGCTCCATGCCTCTCTCCCCTTTACTTCGGCTCATACACTTTTCTCACCACTTCTCCCAGATAATTAAAGCTGATAACCGTAAGAAGAATCAGCATACCCGGAAAGACAGCCAGATACGGCGCGGTGGTCAGATACCTCTGGGAGCTGCTTAGCATACTTCCCCAGGAAGAAGTAGGCGGAATTATTCCCAATCCAAAAAAACTCATGGCCGATTCCATCAGAATTGCCTGTGCCACATTAATCGTGGCCGATACAATGACCGTCGGCATGATATTGGGCACAATGTGGCGCAGAATCACTTTTCCCCGGCTCTGTCCGGAGATACGGCTGTACACCACATACTCTCTCTCTTTTAGCGAAAGCGTCTCTCCTCTGACGATTCTGGCAATACTCATCCATGTGAGAAATCCGATGATCAGAACCACGTTTCTCACGCCCGCATCTAAATAAGCGTTCATAACCACCATAATCAGGAAGGTGGGAAGACTCATAAGCGCGTCTACCAGACGCATCAGCACAATATCCACAATCCCGCCGATAAAGCCGCTGACAGTTCCTACTGTTACGCCGATCAGCGTGGACAAAACCATTGCCAGAAAACCAATTAAAAGGGATGTCCTGCCGCCGTACAGGCATCTGGCCAGATAATCTCTTCCCATATCGTCCGTCCCGAACGGATGCGCCATACAGGGTCCCAAAAGCCGATCCGCAGCAGAGATTGCGTTAGGGTCCACCGGATATAAAGGCGCCAGTATAGCGGCCAGGGCAAATATAAGGATTAAGACCAATCCGGCTATGGCAAGCCGGTTGGTCTTAAATCCCAGGATCAGGTTCTTTTTAAAATTCTCATTCATACCTTACCTCCAATGTACGCTTTTGCAGGCGTCAGCCCGCATGGCGGATCCTGGGATCCACAATCGTATACAAAATATCTGCCAGCAGATTACCGACCACAATCAAAAGCGCCGTCAGCATAGTGATTCCCATGATCAGAGGATAGTCGAATGTGGTCACCGCCGTTACTGCCAGCTGTCCTGTTCCCGGCCAGGAAAATACCTGTTCGCAGATCATAGCGCCGGATACCAGCGACTGCAGGCTCATACCCAGAACTGTGATCATAGGCAGCATGGCGTTCTTTAACACATGTTTAAACAAAATTCCCGTCTCCGACATTCCATAGGCCGTCTGTACCATGACATAATCGGAGGACAATTCTGTAATGGTGCTGCTTCTAATATAACGGGTAAACTGCGCCATGTTTACAAAAGTCATGACAGAACAGGGCAGGATCAAATGCCGTACCAGGTCTAAAAAGGAGTTGTCCCCCTCAGAATGCATACCGATGCTGGGCAGCCATCCCAAATACACACTGAACAGGTAGATCAGGAGGATTCCAAACCAGAAATTGGGAATGGATATGCCCACATAAGACAACACGCTGGTAATCTTATCCAAAATCCCGTTCTTGTATTTTCCGGAAAACAGCCCCAGCGGAATGGATAAAATCACTGCCAGCAAAAGGCTCGTCCCCATCAGACAGACTGTAGCCGGAAGCCTCTCCAGTATCTGGGATAAAACTGGACGCATATTGACAAGAGAATATCCGAAATTTCCCCGCAGTATATTTCCAAGCCAGATAAAGTACTGTACATACAGCGGTTTGGTAAGGCCCAGATTTTCCCTTAAAGTTTCTATGTATGCCTCGCTCATGTTCGGCTGGACATAGGTCATGACCGGATCTCCCGGCGCCGCCTTTACCAGCACAAAACATAAGATCGAGACTATAAACATAATCAAGACTGACTGAAGCAGTTTGCTTAAAACTTTTCTCATAGGTTCCTCTTAGTTGACTGCATATAATTTCGAGTAGTCAAGATAGATGGTCTGAAGCAGGAAATCGTCAAATCCTCCGAAATCATCCGACATAGCATAGAAGCCGTTGGAATAGGAGATCGTATAAATATACTGATTATCGTTGATCCTGTTTTGTATCTCTTTGTAAATAGCTTCTCTCTCAGCTCCGTCCGGAACAGAAAGTCCTTTTAACCACATGGCATCCAGTTCGCTGTCCTTGACGTTGGAAGTGTTGCTGCGGCTGTCTGACTGGATGATATCACCATAAAGACTCGGCTCGGCGCCAAGCTCCCAGTTTTGGAGTACCAAGTCATAAGCAGAGCTTCCCATCTCTTTCACCGTATTCTTATAGACAGAATCCTCCTGGGGATTCAACTCTACCGTAATACCCACTTCCGCAAGCTTCGACTGCACATAGAGTGCTTCTTTTTCCATCTCGTCGGCTGCCGTAGAATACAAAAGGTTAAAACTTAAGTTGGACGCGCCGGCAGACGCAAGAAGCTCTTTCGCCTTTTCAGGATCATTGTCATATTTGGTCAGACTGTCGTCATAGTAGAGCGTATCCGGCGTAAGGACGGAATATGCCGGCTGTGCAAAATCAGTAGAATTATAAGCAAAAGTAATCAGCTCTTCTTTGTTAAGCGCATAAGCAATCGCCTGGCGGATCTCTGTTTTTGCCAGATCTTTATTCATCTCATTCATGCCCATGGCGTTTACCTGTCCTGAATTGTAGTGGTTGATCGTCACATTTTCAATGGCGTCCACAGCCGCATAATCGTCGCTGCCGATGGTCAGGGCGTCGATGTCTCCGCTTTGCAGCGCCGCGATCGCTGTATTTGTGTCTTTGATGACACGGAAAATGATCTGATCCAGATTCGGTGCGCCGCCCAGGTAATTGTCAAAACGCTCTACCACATAAGACTGCCCTGATGCATAAGATACATATTTATAAGGTCCGCTTCCCACCGGCTCAAAATTCAGTTCACTCTCTCCTATATTGGAAACACCGTCATAAATATGCATAGGAATGCAGTAGATCTGGCTTAAACTTCCAAGGAAACCTGTGTTGGCTGTCTGAAACGTGATCGTCGCGGTCAGGTCGTCCGTCTTCTCTGTGACTGCCGCATTACCTTCAGAATCATAACCGTAAGTAGAATAAGGCACTGCCTGCGCCTCGTCTAACAGCGTCGTCATGGAAAAGACAATATCGTCCGCGGTGATTGCTTCCCCGTCATGCCAGGTAAGTCCTTCTTTTAATTTCAGCGTAAACTGTGTGGACTCTTCATTGGCTTCCACGCTCTCCAAAAGTCCGTTTCCGTAATAGACTTCTCCGTCCACGATCTCAAAGAACGGGCTGTACATGGACTGCATGATCGTAAAGCTGTTTAAATCCGTCACATACAAAGGATTAATGTTCAGAGGATCCGCGCTGACGCGAATAACGATGGAATTGTCCGCAGCCGCCGCATCGCCTGTATCCGCAGGCGCATCCTGACTCTCTTCCGCCGCCGGTTCGGCATCCGGCGCAGGCGTGTCAGAAGCAGGCGCTTTGCCGCAGGCTGACAGACTCATCACCCCCAGGATCATAGCTGTTGTCAGTGACAATGATTTTAAAAGTTTCTTTTTCATATTTGTTCTCCCTTCTCCCTGTCATAGTCATCCAGGAAACAATACTGCTTATCCCCTTTGTGGTATCCGATAACTGTGTTCAGGTTGATATTGTGTACACTGTTAAAAATATTATGTTCGATCACATCACTGGTCTTTCTGAAATGTGCGATCAGTTCTTTCATTTCATCCCTTTTGGAAAGCTTCTCTGTGCCGCAGGCAGCGCAATTCTCCGTAAAACGGCAGGCACACTGGATAAACTTAAGGCCATGGTAATCTCTCCACGCTTTGATATCCGCTTCCTTTACCATATACATAGGGCGGATCAGTTCCATGCCCTCAAAGTTCTGGCTGTGAAGCTTCGGCATCATCGTCTCCACTTTTCCGCTGTAGAGCATCCCCATCAGCACTGTCTCGATCATGTCATCGAAGTGGTGTCCAAGGGCGATTTTATTACAGCCCAGCTCTTTTGCATGGGAATAAAGATATCCCCTGCGCATCCGGGCGCACAGATAACAGGGATTTTGATCAATGCCTTCCACTATATTGAAAATATCGCTTTCGAACACCGTAAGCGGAATGCCCAGAAGATGGGCATTTTCCTGTATGAGTTTCCAGTTTTCCTCTTTGTACCCCGGATTCATCACCAGGAAGACAAGCTCAAAGCGAACCGGCCCGTGCCTTTCAAGTTCCTGCAAAAGCTTCGCCATCAACATGGAATCTTTTCCGCCGGAGATACAGGCGGCGATTTTATCTCCTTCTTGGATCAGCTCATACTGCTTAATGGCTTTGGTGAAATTCCGCCAGATGGGTTTTCTGAACTTCTTGATCAGGCTTCTTTCGATCTCCTTTGTCTTTTCCGACATCATACATTCCACTTGCCTTTACTACCTTTCTGCCTTTCTGACCGTTAAATCCTTTATCACCTCCCCCGCGATGATAAGCCCTGCCACAGGAGGAACAAACGCGCAGCTTCCGGGAACCGGTCTTTTTCTGTGCTCCGGACTGCCAGCATCGGACAAACTTTTGGGGGACAGCGGCGGCTCCGTGGAGTATACAACTTTTAGGCTGCGAATCCCGCGCTTTCTGAGTTCTCTTCTCATGACTTTTGCCAAAGGGCAGACAGAGGTCTCATAGATATCCGCCACCTGAAAGGCCCCGGGGTCCAGCTTATTACCAGCGCCCATGGAACTGATGATGGGCGTGCCGCTTTCTGCCGCCTGCTGCGCCAGCATAAGCTTCCCTGTCACTGTATCGATGGCGTCCACCACATAATCATAGTCCGAAAACGAAAACTGTCCTGCTGTATCCGGCATGTAAAAGACCTTATACACATTTACTTTTGCATAAGGATTGATCAAATGGACGCGTTCTGCCGCCACATCCACCTTGTATCTTCCCACTGTATCTTCGGCGGCAATGATCTGACGGTTGATATTGCTTATGCATACTTTGTCATTGTCAATCAGATCCAGCGTTCCCACACCGCTTCTTGCCAGCGCTTCCACCGTATAGCCGCCCACGCCGCCGATCCCGAAGACCGCCACTCTGGCCTTTTTAAGGCGTTCCATATGCCCGCTGCCTAAAAGCAGTTCTGTCCTTGCAAATCTTTCCGCCATCCGCACCCTCACAACCCTTCGTTCATGCTTCCGGTCCGATACCCTTTAAGGTCCACCGATACATAAGTAAACCCAAACGCCGCAAATTTTTCTGACACTTCTCTTCTGATTCCGTCTTCAAAAATACGCGCAGAGTCTTCAGGCGGCAGTTCGATCCGGGCGGCGTTCCCATGGACGCGCACCCGCATCTGAGAAAATCCGTGATCCATAAGGATCTGTTCCGCCTGATCCACCATGGAAAGCTTCTCTTTTGTGATCGTCTCTCCATAAACGAACCGGGAAGCCAGGCAGGCAAAAGACGGCTTGTCCCAAGTTGGAAGCCCCATCCGCGCAGACAGTTTCCTGATGTCGCTTTTTGTAAGACCCGCCTCTTTAAGAGGGCTTCTGATCCCCAGCTCTTCCACCGCCTTAAGTCCCGGACGGTAGTCCCCCAGGTCATCCATGTTAGAGCCTTCCGCCAGTACAAACATTCCTGCCGCTTCGGCCTTCTGTTTCAGCTTTCCCATCAGCGCTTTTTTGCAGATATAGCACCGGTCTTTGGGATTTTCTGAAATGCCTTCGATTGCCAGCGCCTCCACCTGACATAAGATCTGCCGGATTCCTTCTTTCTCACAGAACGCCTGGGATTCTTTTATCTCCCTTGGCGGAACAAATTCCGAGCAGGCCGTAACCGCTATGGCATTTTCTCCTAAAACCTCCTGCGCCGTTTTTAACAAAAATGTAGAATCCACCCCACCGGAAAAGGCGACGGCGACTTTTTCAAGCATAGAAAGATCGTCTTTTAATTTTTGGAATTTTTCATCCAGAATTTTTTCCGTCTCCATATATACCCCTTTTGGTCTACTCGTCCCATCCGTCCGTAAAACGAATATTGACGCATATATTCCTGACAATCTCCTCTTCTTTGAGTGTCAGATCCCGGACATCGGTAACAGGCGGAAGCTGCCCGTCCTCTTCGGAAAGCTCCAGCTCAATCCAGTTACAGGCGGCTTCATTGGCCTTTTCCACCGTGTCTTCCACCGTATCCGCCTCAGCTTCGCAGCATTCCAGATCTGGAAACACAGCTTTATAGCCGCGGTCTGTTTTACTAATAACCGCCGGATATGTGAATTTCATCTGTCCTACGCTCCTTTCACAGCGCGTCCCCGCGCTCGCTTACGATCCGATACCCTGCACTTTCTACTCTGCGGGCAAGACATTCTTTACACTGCGCCGCCTCTTCGCCGGTACAGATCTTGTTGTCATACAGATCGTACTGTCTGCGGTTCTTCACCGGAGATAAATTGGGCATAACCACATTGGCGCCCACAGACAGGCCCTTTTCCCGGCCTTTTGGATCCAATGTCCCAAGAGCTGTCGTGGCAGGCAGAAGCACCTTGGGTAAAAGTATACGGATCACGGATAAGAGAAACAGCGTAAGCGCCACGCTCCCGGCCTCTTCATCTGCGAACCGGGTATCATGATGGGGAATAAAAGGTCCGATTCCGACCATCTGAGGGTCCAATTCCTTTAAAAAGACCAGGTCTTCTGCCAGACATTCTTTCGTCTGGTAAGGCGCGCCCACCATAAATCCGGCGCCCACCTGATACCCCAGCGCTTTCAAATCATACAAACACTGCTTACGCGCCTTAAGGCTCATAGCCGCGGGATGAAGCTTCCCGTAATGGGCTTCATTGGCAGTTTCATGGCGCAGCAAGTATCGGTCCGCTCCGGCCTCCTTGAACCTCTTGTAGCTTTCATAAGATTTTTCTCCGACAGACAAGGTAATCGCGCAGTCCGGATACCTTTTTCGGATCGCACGGATCATATCCTCCATCCGCTCATCCGTAAACCACACGTCCTCACCGCCCTGAAGGACAAATGTGCGGAACCCAAGCGCATATCCTTTCTCGCAGCAGGATAAAATCTCTTCTTTGGACAGGCGGTAACGCACGGCGTTCTTGTTGCCGCATCGAATCCCGCAGTAGTAGCAATTGTTTTTGCAGTAATTGGTAAATTCGATCAACCCTCTTAAGTAAACCTTATCTCCATAATACGCTTTTCGTATTCGCACCGCTTCTTTCGTAAGCTTCTCTACTGACTCCCGATCTTCGACGCAGTCAAGAAGTTCCCTGTACCCTTCTTTTGTCAGATTCGGATTCTGTAAAAATCTCTCTACTATCTCTCTCATACAATGTCTTTTTCTCCTACACCAGTATACCCTGTTCACAGATATCCGTCAATCACCGCACAAACAGTCGAACCAGCTTCTCTTTCATCTTGCTGTAAGGCTGATAACGCATAGGCAGATCCAACCATGTATATTTTTTTACAATACTTTTCTCATGGCTGAATGTTTCGAAACTTTTCTTCCCATGGTAAGAACCCATACCGCTGTTCCCCACACCGCCAAAGCCCATATGGGACGTAGCCAGATGGATAATAGTATCATTTACACAGCCGCCCCCGAAAGGTACGCTTTTCAAAAAATATTCCTCTGCTTTTTTATCAGAGGTAAACAGATAGAGAGCCAGCGGCCTGGGACGTCTTTTCACAAACGCAGACGCTTCCTTCCTGTCTGCCACTGTCAGAATCGGAAGAACAGGACCAAAGATTTCTTCCTGCATCACAGGATCTTTTTCCGTCACGCCGTCAAGCACCGTCGGCGCGATCTGTAAGGCTGCTTCGTCGCTCTCGCCGCCCCAGACCAGTTTATTCTGATCAATCAGCCCCAAAACTCTCCTGAAATGTTTCTGATTGACAATTTTTCCATAATCCGGGTTTTCAAGCGGTCTTTCTCCGTACTGTCTTATTATCTCTTCTTTGATACAGGCCAGAAGTTCATCTTTGATGCTCTGTTCCGCCAGCACATAATCCGGCGCCACGCAGGTCTGACCGCAGTTTAAATATTTACCGAATACCAGCCTTCTGGCCGTCAGCTTCAGATTGGCTGTATGGTCCACGATACAGGGACTTTTCCCGCCAAGTTCCAGCGTTACAGGCGTCAAATGGGCGGAAGCCTTCTCCATAACCGTCTTTCCCACCCGGACGCCGCCGGTGAAAAAGATGTGGTCAAATTTTTGGTTAAGAAGCTCCTGGTTTTCCTGCCTTCCGCCCTCCACAACCGCGACATATTCTTCCGCAAACACTTCTCTTAGCATCCGTGCCAGCACTTTAGAAACAGCAGGCGCATAAGCCGACGGTTTTACAATACAGCAGTTTCCGGCAGCCAGCGCCCCAATCAGCGGCTCTAAGGTAAGCAGCACCGGATAATTCCAGGGAGACATAACAAGCACTACCCCATAGGGCTCCTGCACGGTAAAGCTTTTCGCATGAAACTGTGCAAGGGGCGTGTATACGCGCCGGTTCCTGCTCCAGGCACAAATATGTTTTTTTACATAGCGAAGTTCAGACAAAGTAAGCCCCACTTCGCACATATAGGCCTCTGCCCTGGATTTACCCAGATCTTCTTTCAGGGCCTGACATAACTTTTCTTCATAAACAAGCATCGCTTTTTCCAGCCTTTTAAGCGCCTGCACCCTGTAGCGGGGCGCAAGCGTTTTTCCTGACAGGAAAAAATCCCGCTGTTTTTTTACAACTGCTTCTGCCTGCATAGTTTAACTGCCCTTTACTTTATAATAGATTTCTTCCAGCTCCCTGCGATTCATAAGCATGGGAACCGGATACAGCGGATTGGCTTCCTGATCTGCATGACGGGCCATCACAGGAATATCCTCTTCACAAATTTCCGGCAGATGACGGGGAATCTCCATGGAATCGTTCATCTGCACAATCCAGTCTACAAACCGCAAGGCAGCTTCCTGGTCTTTCATTTTCCTGTCTACCACACCGGCATTTTTCGCCAGTCTGGCTAATTTCTTTTCACAGGCCGGACCATATATCTTAAGAACAATGGGCAAAGTCACCGCATTGGCAAGGCCGTGAGGCGTCCCGTACTGCCCGCCCAGCGAATGGGCCACCGCATGGACGTATCCCACATAAGATTTAGTAAACGCCACCCCCGCGCAGTAAGCTGCTTTTAGCATACCGCTTCTGGCTTCTTTGTCCTGTCCGTCGTCGTAGGCCGCTTTCAGATATTGATAGACCAGGTGTACCGCTTCTTCTGCCATCTGCCGGGTTTCTTTTGTGGTAGAGCCGCCGATATAAGCCTCTACTGCATGGGTCAAAGCGTCCATGCCTGTGGTAGCTGTGATCTGCCTGGGAAGCCCTGTAGTCTCGTGATAGTCCAGCACTGCATAGCGGGGAATCAGGCTAAAATCATTGATGGGATATTTATGACGCTTTTCACTGTCCGTAATCACCGCCGCCAGTGTGGTCTCGCTGCCTGTCCCGGCAGTGGTCGGAACCGCAATCAGAAGCGGGAGCTTTTTATGTACCTTTAAAAGCCCTTTCATCTGACGGATACTCTGCTTTGGCTTTACGATCCTGGCTCCCGCCGCTTTGGCGCAGTCCATAGAAGATCCTCCTCCAAAAGCTATGATCGCCTGGGCGCCTTCTTTTAAATACAGTTCCCTTGCTTCTTCCACATTCCAGATCGTAGGGTTAGCCACGGTCCGGTCATAGATACAGTAGGAAATCCCTCCTTCTTCCAGGCTTTTCTCAAGAAATTTCGTAAGGCCTAAAGCACGGATTCCCTGATCAGTAACAATCATGACAGAATCAATGTTTTTCTTTTTACACACATCCCCGATCCCTGCCACCGACGGGATAATTCTGGGATTTCTGTAGGGCAGAAACGGAAGCGCCGCCCTGAAAATTTTCTGAAATATTCTGCAATAAATTTTTCTGGCTGTCCACATACTTTTTTACTCCTTATATTCAAGTGTTAAGTATACCCCTTTTTTGCTCCCCGAACAACCCCTCCGGCAAAACTGCACAAAGCGAACATTCCGATGTCCACGCACACAATTGTAGCGCCCACCGGTGTGGAAGCCAGAATAGACAAAAGGATCCCCGATGCCGCGCAAACTACGGACAGCACCGCCGAAGCCAGAATTACGCCCCGAAAACTTTTGAACAGACGCATGGCCGTAAGAGCCGGAAAGATGATTAAGGCTGATATCAGCAGCGACCCGACCAGCTTCATTGCAAGCACGATCACGCACGCCGTGACCACTGCCACCAGAAGATTATAAAACTCCGTATGCATGCCCGAAGCCCGCGCAAATGTTTCATCAAAGGTCACGGAAAAAATCCGGTGGTAGAACAGGATAAAGATAAACACCACCAGCACGGAGAGCGCCGTGCAAATCCACACGTCAGCCAAAGTAAGGGTCAATATCGCCGTGGAACCAAATAAGGTACTGCAGACGTCGCCTGTCAGATTGGCGGATTTAGAAAATAAATTCAAAAACAGATACCCAAAAGCCAGCGCCCCTACAGAGATCATGGCTATAGCCGCGTCCCCTTTCAGTTTCGCGTTCTGCCCTGTACGAAGCAGCAGTACCGCCGCCAGCACCGTGAACGGCAAAACGACCGCCGTATCGTTTCCCACATCCAGCACTGCCGCTACGGCCATAGCGCCAAACGCCACATGGGAAAGCCCGTCCCCGATAAAGGAAAAACGCTTCAGCACAAGGGAAACGCCCAAAAGGGAAGAAGACAACGCAATCAATACTCCCACGATCATGGCGTATCTTACAAAAGGATAACTGAAATAGATTTTAAGCATCTGCAGCATACTTTGCGCCTCCTGTATATTTTCTGCCGATCTCACTTTGTATATATTCGTCTTTCGTCCCGAAAAACAGCGGTTCCTCACTAATATGCAGGATATGATCCGCATAGGCGACAGCAGCCTGCACATCATGGGAAACCATAAGGATCGTGATCCCTTCCTCCCGATTCAGTTTTTTAAGGAGGCTGTACATCTCCTGCATGGCTCCGGGATCCAGCCCAGCAGTAGGTTCATCTAAAAGAAGCATGGATTTTGTCGCGCAAAGAGCCCGGGCCAACAGGACTCTTTGCTGCTGCCCTCCGGAAAGTTCACGATAGCAGCGATCAGCCAGATGGGTGATGCCAAGCTTCTCCATGTGTTCCATGGCCGTCTGTTTCTCCCGCCTTCCATAAAAAGGCCTCCATCCAAAACGGCCTAAGCAACCGGACAGAACAATCTCACGCACAGAAGCCGGAAAATCTTTTTGGACGATGGTCTGCTGCGGAAGATAGCCGATACCTCCGCCCGAAAGACTTTCATCCATATGGATTTCCCCTGACATGGGAGGTTTCAGGTGGAGAAGCGCTTTGATCAGCGTACTTTTCCCGGAGCCGTTTTCTCCCACAATGCACAGGTAGTCTCCCCTGTGTACTTCAAAATTCAGGTCTTTTACTACAGTTTTACCTTCATATCCCAGCGTTACGTTTTTGCATAAGATCTGGATCACTGCTCCACCCCCTGGTTATCGCTCTGTTTAAGAGCTTCTTTTAATACAGACAGATTTCTTTCCATAATGGCCAGATAGGTTTCTCCACTTTTTATATCCCGCTCGCTGACAGACTGCATGGAATCTAACATCAACACTTTCTGACTTCTGGTTTTTGTACTGCCTGCGATGGTGTTTGCTACCGACTGGTCAGAGCCGTCTATGGTAAGTACGGTCGGAAGCGAAAGCTCGTCCGCCTTTTCTGCCAGATACGCGATGGTGTAAAAACTTGCTTCTGTCTCCGCGGAACACCCTGCAAATGCCGCATAATAGGTTAGATCATAGTCGTCTGTCAGATAGCGGAAAGGGAAACGGTCTCCGAACAGAAGTACCGGCCGGGATACGGACGCAGCCGTCTCGCAGTATGCCTCATCCAACGCATGCAGTTTTGTCTGATAAGCTACACTGTTTTCCTCATAAACTGCCGCATGTATGTCGTCTAATTCACAAAGCAAGTCTGTGATCCTGCTGCATACATTCTCGGCATTTCTAAGAGAAAGCCAGACATGCTCATCATACTCGGGAGCTTCTTCTTTCTCTTCATGTTCCTCATGTCCGCGGCTTTTTTTCATACCGTCCACATGTTCCTCCTCTTTGACGGAATTTTCCAGAAGTTCCATCAGGTTTAACTCCTTCCGCTCCGGATTTTTCGTATTCTCAAGGGCGTCGCCAACCCAAAAATCCGATTCACCGCCCACATAAATGAACAAGTCCGCTTTTGCAATTTTCGTCATATCCCACACGGTGGGCTGGTAACTGTGCATATCTGTACCGTTTTTCATCAGAAGCGTAAGTTCCGCCCCATCCGCCTCGTCTCCAAGGATCTGCTTCACCCAGTCATATGCAGGAAAGATTGTACACACGATCTTTAGACGATCCTCTTCCTGCTCCGCCCCGGATTCCCCTACAGCGCAGCCTGTCAGAAGTACAGCTGTAATTCCTGCCAGAAGGAGCAAATATAGATTCTTCATGGTTGACTCTCCTCTGTTTGACAGCCTTCACAGTGTCCAAATAATATAGTCATACCCTCGTCAATCCGAAAGTGATGCTTCTTCATTACTTTAAGAAGCAGTTCTTCGCTCTCCGTATCTTCCATATGGTACAGTTTACCGCATACCGAACATTTCATATGCAGATGGTTTTCACAGTGTTCGCCGCATACCATCTGATACAGAAATTTTCGGCTGCCTTCTTTTACAAAGCGCTTTACAAGCCCTTCCTCCACCAACTTCGGCATAATACGGTATATGGTGCTTTTACCCGGCGTACACAGAACCGCCGGTTCTTCTTTTAATCTCTCACACAGTTCTTCTATGGTAAATGTTTCCTCACTGTGCGCCTTCATATATGCCAGCAGAATCTTCTTCTGTTCTGTCTGATACTGCGCCATAAGATCCCTCCAATATGAGAATTACTCTCATATTATAAGATAGTTTTGAAAAATGTCAAGGAACCTTTTGACTTTTTGCTGCATTTTTGATAAGATAGGAAAAACGGAGGTGACAGTATGGATATTTCAGGATTGTCGATGTCCATTCCTACGGACAGGATCAATACAGGATTGGAGATGGTTCTTTTGTCCAAAGTGCTGGATACTGCGGAAGCAACCGGAGAAGCATTGGATAAGATGATGGATTCCGTGCCCATTGTACCAGGCTTAGGAGAGAATATTGATATACGGGTATAGTATGGTATGAGGCTGTTGAATTAAATAGTTGGTCGTGTATGCCTGCTGTCCGGCGTGATGTCCGGCAGCAGGCTTTGTGTATATTAAAGAAAGGTTATGGAAGCAGATCAGGGGGAATAAACCATGAAAAAAGAGACACGAAAGAAAAAACTGGCGCTTCAGATCATTGAACGCTTGAAAGATGAATATCCGGATGCCGGGTGTACCCTGGATTATGACGACGCCTGGAAGCTTTTGGTGAGCGTGCGGCTGGCAGCTCAGTGTACAGACGCCAGAGTCAATGTAGTGGTGGAAAAGTTATATGAAAAATTTCCCGATGTGGAAGCGCTGGCGGAAGCGGGAGCGGATGCCATTGAAGAGATTGTACGGCCCTGCGGCCTGGGGAAAAGTAAAGCCAGGGACATCAGCGCCTGCATGAAGATGATAAAAGAACAATACGACGGCAAAGTGCCGGATAAGTTCGAGGATCTGTTAAAACTTCCGGGCGTCGGCAGGAAAAGCGCGAATCTGATCATGGGAGATGTGTTTGGAAAACCCGCTATCGTCACAGATACCCACTGTATTCGCCTGGTGAACCGGATGGGTCTGGTGGACGGAATCAAAGAGCCGAAAAAAGTGGAGATGGAACTGTGGAAACTGATTCCGCCGGAAGAAGGCAGTGATTTTTGCCATCGCCTGGTATACCATGGAAGGGATGTATGCACCGCCCGGACAAAACCTTACTGCGACCGATGCTGTATAAAAGATCTGTGCGCGAAGGCAGGGGTGTGACTTGCAATACACCATGCTTCAGTCCGGGTCCACAATCCGATAACCCACGCCTACTTCCGTAAAGATAAACTGCGGCTGCGCCGGATTTTTCTCGATTTTCCGGCGGATATTGGCCATGTTGACCCGCAAAATTCTGTTATCGGTCTTCATATTGGGTCCCCAGATTTCTTTAATGATAAAATCGTAGGTCAGAACCTTGCCTCCATATCTGCCCAGAAGACTTACCAGTTTATACTCATTCTGGGTCAGATTCGCATCTTCTCCGTTAATATATACGCGATGCTTATCATAGTCGATGACCAGCGCGCCGGAACGGTAGATACCAGTCTGCATCCCGTCCGGACCCATATGCGCCGCCCGGGCGTGGCGAATGGCTGTCCGAATCCTGGCCAGAAGCTCAGAAGTGCCAAAGGGTTTGGTAATGTAGTCGTCGGCGCCCATATCAAGCGCCTCCACTTTATCCCTCTCATGCGTACGGGCAGACACCACAATCACCGGCATGGCGGACCACTCCCGAATATTTTTCAGTATCTTTGTACCGTCCATATCCGGCAGTCCCAGGTCAAGAATCACTACGTCCGGACATTGAGATGTAACCAGACTGTAAGCTTCCGTGCCCGTATTGGCCATGAGCACATCATAATTGTTCGCTTCAAGAACCGTCCGAAAGAAATTGCGGATACTTTTATCGTCCTCCACTACCAGTACTCTATCCCTGATGTCCATACTCCTGCTCCTCTTTCTCTATAGGAAGCCAAAACTCGACGCTTGCTCCGCCGGCTTCCATATTCATCGCCCGCATATCTCCTTTGTGGGCTTTTACAATGCTTAGACAGACCGAAAGTCCGATCCCCATATTTCTCTTGGAATCGTATTCTTCCCCTTCCCTGGACTGAAGACTTCCCTCGAACATGTGGGGAAGAACTACTTCTTTGATTCCCTGCCCGTTATCCTGCACTGCGAAAATGATCCGGTCCTCCCGGGCCTTAATCACAATGCGGATCAGGCTGGTCGTCTTTCCATGCAGCGCTGAATTTTCCAAAAGATTCACAAGCACCTGCTCGATTAAGATACCATCCATGGGAACCATAAGAAATTCCCGGGGCATATCCACTTCCACATCCATCTTGGGAAAACGCCTGCAAAACTTCATCACAGCGCTTCCTACAATCTCCTCCACGATCTCGTCATCTGTATTGATCCTGGCATTCTCCCCGTTGATTCGGGTAACAGACAGAAGATTCTCTACAATACGAATCAGCCATTGGGCTTCGTCCCGAATATCTTTTACCAGTCCTAACGTAGTTTCCTCTGAAAGTATCTTATAATTGTCCAGAATGCCGGACGCGGAACCGACAATGGATGTAAGGGGCGTCCGGATATCATGGGAAACCGCCCGTAAAAGATTTCCCCGCATCTTTTCCCGCTCGGCGTCCAGACGGATCTGTTCCTGTTGTTTGATCTGTGTCGTCAGGGTACTGACGATCAGAGACACCGCCAGCATGGCAAGAAATGTGAGCGGATAACCGGAGATCGTAAAATTAATGGCATAATATGGATAAGTAAACATGTAGTTTACGCTGATCACGCCCAGCATTGACGCGACAATTCCATATACATATCCGTCTGTAAATCGCGACACAAACAACACTGCTAAAACAAACAGTAGCGGCGCATGTGTCTCACTGTCTGTAAACTGCTGTAATAAAAACCCGAACAGTACCGCCGTCACCAGGGCGGCAGCCGTAATCAGGCAGTTTTTCACAAAATCATTCTGTTTCATAGTTTTTGCGCCGGGACTCCCGGCTTTCACCTGTCAGTCATATAAAGAAGCACCAAATTCAATCTTCCTGTATATCTTCTTAGCAAGTATCACCGGCATACTGACCAGAATATAGATAGACGGAATGCCGCCCAGAAGTACCATAATTGCCACTAAAAGAATATTTCCGATATTTTCCATATCATGTTCCTCCTCATACTATAAAGCGAAGGCATGATAACATATCCAATAAAAAGAATCTATATGCAAAATAACATTTTAATTGCCGCTTAACCTGAAGTTTCTTTTTCTTAGCATTATTTTAACCGGTACTTTTTCTAGGATTTCTGGCTGTCCTGCTCCAAAAGCCTGAAAGAAAGCTCCAAATATAAAAGTTCCTCTGTATCCTCCAGATCGGATTCCAGAATTTCTTTTATTTTATCCAGCCTGTATAAAAATGTGCTTCGATGTATATAAAGCTCTTTTGCCGATTTCACCGCGTTCTGATGGAAGTCCAGATAAGTCTTTAAAGTCTTCATATATTCCGTACTGCCCCGTTCGTCCATTTCCTTTAATACAAGCAGTTTTTCATGGCACAGCATACTTCCGGGCAGCTGCCTTGTAACCTGCTCCAGGATATACGTCATGGCAATCTGATTAAAATGGTGAATCCACATATACGGTTTTTTTCTGCTTCCTACATCCAGCGCCAGGCAAGCCTGTACATACTGCCTGCGCAGGTTCAGATGCCCCTTCATCACCCGGCTGTAACCGGCTTTTAAAAAACTATCCCTGATAAAATGCGTCAGCTTTCCCGCCACCCTGTCCTCGTCCAGGCCAAGAAGTGTCAGGTCAAAAAAGGTCACAATATCGTCCTGGTAGGAAAAGCAGCAGCAATGCCGAAAGTGATCTTCCATATAACTGCAAATGGCGTTGGCACTTATATTCCTCTGATCCAGATAGGTAATTTTATATACCAGACACAAATATTCATGACTCCCATGCCATCCAAGGCCTGAAAGGTTCTGACTGGCCTCCATATAATCCATCGTTCTGTCAGAAAGGATTCTCTGAAAAATTTTAGGAAGCGTCTCATCTCTTCGGTAGAGACCGGATACCTTGTTGTACAGAAAATATCTGACATAACCTTCCAGAATTTTTAGAAGATCCTCGCATTCTTCACCCAGCGCATTTTTATATTCCATCACAGCCAGATGATGGGTCGTATGTTCCTCTCTTCGAATATTCTGTATAACGGCTTTGTGCCCTGTAATATAATCCGGTGTCCAGAATGGTTCCGCGCACTCTTTATGCGCCATAAAAATGGCATCCTGCATAAACGCGTTGATATAGTCCATGCGCCCTTTGCCCTGTTCAAATACCCGGTACTCTTTAGGTAAAGGTGTAGAACTGGCCAGCGAGTACAGGGAAAAATCCGCCCCCAACACCATCAAAGGATTACCGAACACAGACAAAGAAGCCTGCAAAAGTCCGTCGATTTTCCCCTGATCCATCCGAATTTTTTTTAAGTCTTCCTCCCAGTCTTCATAGTATTCATAAATCTTGCGAACACTGTTTAGAAGTTCTCCTGTTCTTACAGATTCCTCAAAAAACGCACAGGCACATGCTTTTGGCGCCTGGTCTCCACTTACAAACAACCACAAAGACCCGCTCCAAAGACGCTCTTTATCAGGAAGCAGCTTCGGCTCATACGCCACATACACTCTTCCGTTCTCCGGGATATCCCCCTTTTCATACAACAGCGGTCCTTTCAGCCATCCAAGGCTTTTTACAGTTCTCTGTTCTTTTATCTGATACTGCTTTTTTAAACAGGACAATAAAATCCTGTCTGTCAGTCTCACAGTTTGCCCGCCTCCCCTTTATCTCTTAGATCAGAAATGTCTTCGCCAGTTCCGCCGCGTCCACCGCGTTCTCCGTATAACCGTCCGCGCCGATCTCGTCGGCAAACGCCTGCGTGACAGAGCCTCCGCCCACCATGATTTTCAGACGGTGTTCCTTATCAGACTTATGCAGGCTCTTTACGATCTGGCGCATCTCCGGCATTGAAGTGGTTAAAAGGGAAGAAATGCATACAATGGAAGTCTCCGGATTTTCTTTCACTGCTTTTAAAAACTGCCGATCCGATATATCCACCCCCAGGTCAATCACTTTAAATCCAGCGCTCCTGAACATAATGGCCACCAGGTTCTTTCCCACATCGTGCAGATCTCCCGCCACCGTACCTAAGATGACTGTGCCGATATATCGGTTCTCCTCCGGCCCCAGGAAGGGTTCCAGCACGTCCATGCCTTTTCTCATACCCCGGGCCGCCGAAAGGATTCTTGGAATATCCGCCGTATAGTTTTTATATTCTTCTCCCACATTACGCATAGCCGGGATCATCCCATGCTCTAAGATATCTTCAGGAGGCACCTTTTCTTCCAATGCCCGGCGCACCAGCTTTTCCGTATCTTTTGGCCGTCCATATTCAATGGACTTTCGTATCTCTTCTAAAACAGGCATAGGTTCTCCTTTATTCCAGCAAAAAACAACTGGTATAGGATATGGTGCCAGGACCATAATAGTATGCCATATTGTTATCTTCACATGTTCTCGTAACAAGCATTCCATAAGCTTCCATGGAAGCAAAGGAATGATCCGGAAAACGGCAGGGTTCATCCGGGTAAGTACACTTTTTACACTTAGTACAGCAGCCGCTTCCGATAGAAAGCATCCCCGGATATTTCTCCAGAAGTTCCTCCCGCATCCGGTCAAAGCTTTCTTTATGACGCGCCTCTGTTTCCATCATGCCTTCTCCGTCCAGTTCATCCTCCAGTTCTCCTACGGTCTGTACCAGGATTCCCCGGGCATATTTTCTTACTCTTTCCTCGCATTCTTCCAGCGTGCCGCAGCCCGGAGGGCAGCACCAGTTCTTTCCGTACATATGGCAGCTGTCTTTACTGCACATATCCCGCACCTCTTTCAAAAGATGAATCGTGCTTGTATCCAACATGCCCACATGGGTAAACCCGCATTCTTTTCCTGTCTTTTCCAGTTCCTTATAATACAGCATTTGTATTTTTCACCTCTTATTTTATTCCCATTCAGGGAATTCCAGTTCGTCCACATAGCAGTCCTGAAAATCAGGACTGGCCGCCAATTCCAAAAATTCCGCCTGTCTTGCCAGTTTTTGCGCCTCTTTCCAAAGTTCTTTGTTTTTAAGAACCAGTTTTGCTCCTTCCCCTGCCGCATTTCCGATGGCGCTGATCCTGCCTTTTAATTCCGGAGGGATCAGACCAATGGCGCAGGCGCTGTCCGGTGAAAGAAAACTTCCAAAAGCGCCGGCAATCCACACCTGGCTTATGTCCTTTACCAAAATTTCCATCTTCTCAGACAGCAGATGAATCCCTGCGGCAATAGCCGCCTTGGCAAGCTGTAATTCACGAATATCTTTCTGAAGCAGTCGGATCGGCTCGCCTGTTCCGCTGTCTTTTGCTTCTACCAGTGTAACCGCATCTGCTTCTTCTAATTTTCCTGAACTGTCCATTTTTTTATGGATCAAAAGCTGTGCCGCCACATCTAGAAGTCCGGAACCACAGATCCCCCTTGGCTTTTGCCCTCCTATAACATCATATTCCCATTTTCCGTTTTTATATTCTGCATGACTGATAGCGCCCGCGGCTCCCCGCATCCCGCAGCTGATACCGGCGCCTTCAAAAGCCGGGCCCGCCGCCGTGGAACAGGCGGCCATACGCCCGTCTTTTCCCAGTACCATCTCTCCGTTTGTGCCGATATCAATCAGAAGCGTCCATTCTTTTTGCGACGCCAGATCCGACGCCACCAGGCAGGCGGATGTATCTGCTCCTACGAAACCGGCGATATTAGGAAGCATTAAAAGCTGCCCCTGGGGATGAATGTGAAGACCGCATTCCCTGGCAGGAAGGATCACAGACTCTTCCACCACAGGATTGTAAGGCGCATGGACTAAAGAATCCACAGCAATTCCAAGAAACAGATGATGCATACAAGTATTTCCGGCAACAGACACAAGATAAATATCCTCCGGTCGGATACCCGCCTCAGACGCCATCTCAAGAAGCATCTCATCCACAGTTTTGCGGATGCAGCCTGTCACTTCCTCCATCCCGTGGGACAGACTATAGTTGGCACGATTGATCACATCCGCTCCGTACTGCGCCTGCGGATTTTTTCTGCTGGATATTAAGACCTCTTTTCCTGTCGCCGCATCCATCAAGTATGCCGCCACTGTCGTCGTTCCAATATCAAAAGCAGCCATATAAAGCTTTGGCTCTTCCCCTGACACGGACAGAATCCGTTCTTCAAAAACTACCGCCCAGACCGTTCCCTCATTTTTCTTAAGCAGAGGGCTTAAATGCGACGCCGCATGGATATTGACAGCGTCGGAAACTTCTAACGCCTTTGTAATGCGCGTCCAATCCGATATGCTCTCACCTGCCGGACAGGGTGGGACAGTAATTCTGACTGCTTTTAAGTCTGGAGCAAACACCGCTTTTCTGGCGCTGCCTTTCGTCAGGATCTGATACTCTTCCTCCCGGATCATCGTATCTACTTCCATAGCCCCGCTCACTTTGGTTTCACAGGCCTTCACAGTCCGACCGTTTACTTTCACCAGGCATTTTCCGCACAACCCTCTGCCGCCGCAGGGTGCGTCCGGCTTAAGACCTGCCTCTCTTAATACATCCAGAAGGCTTTCGCCTTCTTTCGCCGATACGGTTCTTTGCTCTCTGACAAGATGTACATAATACTCCATCGCCTTTTCCCCCACTTTCTTATTATTAAGTATAACGGTTTTGGCAGCACATGGCAATCATCTGTCCTGATGAAATAAAAACAGCACTTCCTACATTCTGTAGGAAGGCTGCCCTTCAATTTCATCCTTATGCTAACAACTCACTTTTAGTATCTGCGCGCGTCCATGCATCTTAAGAGGAATACAGTCCGCCGGAACAAAAATACAGTCTCCTTTGAAAAAATGAAGCATAGATCCTTCCCAAAACAAAGTACCGCACCCGCCGATACACAAAAGGACCTGAAACGAATTACTGTCCGTCTTAAAATCCGCCATCTCCCTGCACCGTTCAGTATTGACGATCTGGCGTTCTACTTGAAAATATTTACACCTGCAAAGAAGCTCCAGCGCGCATCCTTTTTTATATTTCAGCACACGCATGGGCTGCCTGGGCGCCTGACTGCTCGACAAATTCGCCACATGCAGCGCTTTTTCAATATGGAGCGGGCGCTCCTGCCCATTTTTATCCACACGATGATAATCATAAAGACGGTAGGTCAGATTGGAGCTTTCCTGTATCTCTGCAATCAGCGCTCCGGCGCCGATCGCATGGACCGTGCCTGCCGGAATATAAAATACATCGTCCTTTTGTATTTTTACTTTTTGAAGATACCGCTCCACTGTTCCGTCAGCAAGGCATGCACGCAGCTTCTTTTGATCCATATCGTGGTAAAATCCATACACGAGGCTGGCGTCTTTGGCCGCGTCCAGCACATACCACATCTCTGTCTTTCCCAAAGAACCGTTCTCATATTCCCAGGCATACGCATCGTCCGGATGTACCTGTACGGACAAATCCTGCCTGGCGTCGATGAGCTTAATCAGAATGGGAAGCCCGTTTTTCATCTTAGGATGCGTCCCTGTATATTCCGGATGTTCTTTTAAGACCTCCGGCAGAAGCCGCCCGCTGTGTTCTCCGCTTGCGACCAGGCTCGGCCCGTCGGGATGCGTGGAGCATTCCCATGTTTCCGCCAGAGGCATCATGTCAATCTCTTTTAAAAAGTCGTCTTTTAACCGGGTTCCGCCCCAAAGATAATCCTTTCCGGCAGGTTTTAAGAGAAAAGGAAGGGGCCTGCCCATGTCAGTCTTCCAGCTCATATTTCTTTTTATCATGGACGCTGATCTCTTTGCCAAGCTGCACTTCAATAACTTTTAACTCTGTATCCGCTATCAGCGTATGGCGGCATCCTGCCTGCATGGTCACTACGTCCCCGGCCCGCACCGGCTGTTCCATGCCGTCCACGATACTGCGGCCCTCTCCGGATATAACCGTCCATACTTCGTCCCGTCTCTCATGGCTGTGATAATTCATCCTGTGTCCGGCATGCAATGTGACTTTGATCGTGAGACCTTCGTCTTCCACATCCAACACCCGGAAGCTTCCCCAAGATTTCTCCGCGAACATGACCGGACGATTTAACTGATCCACATAAGATTTAATATAGCTGGACTGTTCCTTATCCGATACCAGGATTCCTTCCGGGCTGGCGGAGACGACCACATCCTTTAAACCCATACAAAGTATCGGCACATCCAGTTCATTGACCACATGGACATTATCACAGCCGTCATTTAAAACCGCTTTTCCTATGATCTTTTCTTCCATAGCTTCCGTAAGCGTGTTCCAAGTGCCCAGGTCTTTCCATTCTCCGGAAAAACGCATCACCTGGATGCTCTTTTCTTTTTCCACCACCGCATAGTCAAAGCTTATTTTAGTCAGCGTATCATATCTGGAAAAAAGATCTTCATAATCTGTAAAATCAATCAACTCATGGGCTTTATCCAGCACATATTTAAGCTTATAGGCAAACACGCCCCCGTTCCACAGCGCGCCTTTTTTAATATATTCTTTTGCGGTTTCGGCATCCGGCTTTTCTTTAAAGGTAGACACAAAGCTTACTTTTTCTTTATCCCGCGGAATAATATATCCATATTTTTCACTGGGATAAGTGGGCTCAATCCCCATCAGCACAAGATTGGCCTCCCCTTCGGCCGCCAATTCTCCCAACTTTTTCAGCGCCTCAAAATAATCATCTTCCACATACGGGTCCACCGGACAGACGACCACCGCCTCATCCTCAGAAACGCCCTGTACGTCGTGCAGATAAGCCGTTGCCAGAGCGATGGCGGGAAATGTATCTCTGCGGCAAGGTTCCACAGAAATTCCGATTCCCTCTCCTAATTGATTGTGTAAAGAAGACACCTGAGCCTTGGAAGTGGCTACGGTCACGACTGCCTCATGGTCTATTTTTCTGATCTGCCGATACACTCTTTGCACCATGGACTCATACATATTCTCTTCTGTCCGGAAGATCTTGATAAACTGCTTGGAGCGCACATCATTGGAAAGCGGCCAAAGTCTTTGTCCTGATCCGCCCGATAAAAGTACTATATTCATATGGATTACATCCTCCCTATCTCTCCGCCCGCATGGGATTATTAAGGAAATCTTCATAAGACAGCCGGATACCGTCCTTAAGTTCTGTCTTATACGTCCACCCCAGGGAAGCGCTTTTAGATACGTCCAGAAGTTTTCTGGGCGTCCCGTTGGGTTTGGTCGTATCCCAGCGGATCTCTCCTGTGTAACCGATCACGTCCGCTACCAGCTCTGTCAGCTCCTTGATCGTCAGTTCTTTTCCGGTGCCTGCATTGACTGTCTCGTTGCCGCTGTAATGATTCATCAGGAACACGCACAAATCCGCCAGGTCGTCCACATAAAGGAATTCCCGAAGCGGGCTTCCGTCTCCCCAGCAGGTCACATAAGGCAGGTTTTCTGTCTTTGCTTCATGGAAACGCCTGATCAACGCCGGAAGCACATGGCTGTGGGTAGGATGATAGTTGTCATTGGGGCCGTAAAGATTCGTAGGCATAACAGAGATATAGTCGGTACCGTACTGACGGTTTAAAAACTCGCAGTATTTAAGCCCGGATATCTTTGCCAGCGCATAAGCTTCGTTGGTCTTCTCCAGTTCGGAAGTTAAAAGGCAGCTTTCCTTCATGGGTTGAGGCGCCATACGCGGATAGATGCACGAAGACCCCAAAAACTCCAGCTTCTTACAGCCGTTTTCCCATGCGGAGTGGATAACATTCATCTCCAGAATCATATTGTTATACATAAAGTCTGCCAGAGCGTCCTGGTTTGCTATGATCCCTCCTACTTTTGCCGCCGCCAGAAACACATATTCGGGTTTTTCTTCTCTGAAAAAAGCTTCTACCTGCTCTTGTCTGCAAAGATTCAGCTCCTTATGCGTACGAGTGATAAGATTCGTATATCCTTGTTTTGTCAGTTCTCTTACAATGGCGGAACCTACCATTCCTCTGTGGCCTGCCACATATATTTTCGCGCCTTTTTCCATCATAATGCCTGCTCCCCCTTCACTGCCGCTTCCATGGCCGCTTTTTTCTTTTCCAGTTTTGCCAGGTTCCTGTCATGCTCCGCCATAATCCGTACCAGTTGTTCATAGCTGGTTTTTCGGGGATTCCAGCCAAGGACGGTCTTTGCCTTTGTAGGATCTCCCCACAGATTATCAACATCGGTGGGTCGGAACCATTGGGGGTTGACGCACACCAGCATCTTACCTGTCTTTACATCATATCCCTTTTCCTCCAGACCCTTTCCTTCAAAGCGAAGTTCTATGCCGTTGGCCAGAAATGCTTTTTCTGTAAAATCCCGAACAGTATGCTGCTCTCCGGTGGCAATGACAAAATCATCCGGCGTATGATGCTGCAAAATCATCCACATACATTCCACATAATCCTTCGCATATCCCCAGTCTCTAAGAGAATCCATGTTGCCCAGCTCCAGATGATCCTGTAAACCCTCTGCGATGCGTCCCGCCGCCAGCGTAATCTTCCGGGTGACAAAATTCTCCCCTCTTCGCTCTGACTCATGATTAAACAGGATGCCGTTCACCGCAAACATACCATAAGCTTCCCGGTATTCTTTTGTAATCCAGAACCCGTACTGCTTCGCCACCGCATAGGGACTGTAGGGGTGAAAAGGCGTCGTCTCTTTCTGCGGCACCTCTTCCACTTTTCCGTACAGTTCCGATGTGGAAGCCTGGTAAATTTTTGTCTTTTTTACCAATCCCAGAATACGCACCGCTTCCAAAATACGCAACACGCCGATAGCGTCCACTTCTCCTGAATACTCCGGCACGTCGAAGGATACCTGCACATGGGACTGAGCGGCCAGGTTATAGATCTCATCCGGCTGTACCATGCCGATAATGCGTATCAGGGAAGAAGAATCTGTCAGATCCCCGTCATGCAAAGTCACTTTCCCTTCTGAAAGCAGGTGATCAATTCTGGAAGTATTCATCAAAGAAGCCCGGCGAACAATCCCATGGACCTCATACCCTTTTTCCAGAAGGAACTCCGCCAGATAAGAGCCATCCTGACCGGTGATGCCGGTGATTAATGCTTTTTTTGCCATTTTTATATTCCTCATCTTTCTTGTTTGCTGTGTATTATTGCCATTTTAGTAAAAATTCCACAAGGTTTTAAGTGAGGATTTTGGGAAGATATAGCACAATCTTGACTTATTTTACTTCTTCCAGCAGTTTCCCGCTCACTCTGTCATAGGAGCGGACGCTTCCGTCTTCTTTCAACAGATAAAACACATCACCGATAAAGGTTCCGCTGATCCGTCCGTAACTGCCTTCGCCTCCGGCGTCTACTTTAAGTTTCTGTACAAAAGCCCCGTCTTCATAGGCATATACCAGATAATGCATCCAGTATGTTCCTTGGTCGCTTCCTTCCGCAGGAAATCCGATCAAATTTTCTTCGGTATCCATAAGGATAGCTCTGTGATCCCACAGCGCTTCACTGTAGTTATAGTTTTCCAAATGCAGGCGCGATACTTCCTTAGGGCTTTCCGGTTCCGCAATGTCGAACATGGAAAGCTTCATCCCTTCTTCGCGTCCGGTTTCTTCGTCCGCCTCCATCCCAAGACCGAAAAGCAGATCATCTGTATAAAAATGCAGATATTCGGAAAAGCCGCTGACTTTTAGTTCCGCCAGGATACGGGGTGCGGACGCATCGGACAGATCTACCGCGAACAACGGATCCGTCTGACGGAAGGTCACAAAGTATCCGGTATTTTCAAGAAAGCGGGCGGAATAAATCTGTTCTCCTTCTGCCAATCCCTCTATCCTTCCTGTCACTTCCAACTGTCCATTCAGAATATACAGCCCGTTGCTCTCAACTGCCTGGCCGTAATCTATTCCTAATACTTCCCCTGTCCGATCGTCTGTTATCTTTTTTGCCTCATATTCCTGTATAGTCGTTACGACCCGAAGATTCTCTTCGTATTCATCCATAGAAAAGCTGTTGTTCAGCCTGCCCGGTATCTCCCCCAGCGCCTGGGCATAAAATTTCCCTTTCAGGCAGGAAAATCTAAGAATCGACGTGCGGTCCGATATCTTTCCCGCCTGCACCTCTTCGTCTTCATATACAGAATGATAACCGGCTATATAGATATTTTTCCGGCTCATATAATAAACGCTTCCGTCTCCTAAAACCGCCCTGCTGTCCGCAAACGCGGACGGATTCGCAAGATCTACAGATACCAGCACCAGATAGCAGTTCCCCGGATCTTCCCTGGGACAGTAGATCTTTTCCGCCGGAATCCTTTCACCGTCCAATGCTGGAATATATGCGTCATAATCCTTATTTCCGTCCCCGGGCCATGCGGTAAAGCTGCTGATTCCATAGAAATAGCCGTCGCAGATACGGGAAGTATTATAAAATCCCTGAAGCGTAAAAGTTCTGATCTTTCGCGGCGCATTTCTGTCTTCTATATCAAAAAAAGTGATCTCATGATAATTTGTCTCTCTGCCTCCATACGCTCTTTTGCTTGCCATGTCCTCACTGACCAGGATTTCGTCTTCCGCCCTCGCCAGATTATAAGCGCGGTATTTATTTTCAATGGTGATCAGCAGGTCTTCCCATACATAAAACTCTTCCACATTCTGAAAACCGTCCACAAAAGCAGCCTCTTTTAATCCTTCCTGCGTATCCAGAATCTGAATACCCCGGCGCCTTTCCTGCCCCGTATTTTCTGTCTTCTCCGCGATCTGATAGAGGTATCTTCCGTCATTTTTAATGCGCGCCGCTTCATCCACCTGTTCTACCTGTATATTAGTCCTGCCAAAGGCAGCGCTTTTAGACGAAGCCAGGTTGGAGATATCCTCCGCACTTTCCGTCTCGGCGAACAGAATATCCCCTCCCGCGGTATCTATATATCGATAGTTTTCATAAGCAGACCAGGACTTGGACAGTCTGGCATAAATATCTTCATATGTCATAACCGGCAGATCCAGAACTTCCTCTTTTGTTTCTTCGGCTGTCTCTTCGTCCTTTTCTGCAAGTATTTTTTCTGCTTTCGCCGTGTCAGTTGTTTCTTCCTGTACGGCTGCTTTCGGCGTATAAAAAGAAGACCCGGAATGATAAACAGATATTGACACTGCCAGGGCAAAGCATGCCGCCAGAGCAGCCGCCATATATCGAATCTTCATTCCGCGCCTGTGTTCCTTTGTATTCTTAACTAAAAAGTCTTCCAGGACTTCAGGATTTAATTCTTCCGGAACCGGAAGCGACTCGCCTTCCTCGCGCAGCCTTTTTAAGATCTCTTCTTCTCTTCTCATACCTGCATCTCCTTTTCCAGTTTTTTAAGAGCTCTGCGGTATTTAGAACGGATCGTGCTGTGCTTTCTGCCCAGTATCCCGGCAATCTCTTCCCCTTTATAGCCGCCGAAAACCGTAAGCGCCACAATCAGGCGCTCATCCTCCGCCAGGCAGGCAAGAAACTCCTTCATCTCCGTCCCCGACGAAAGGGACGGCTCATAAACCGCTTCCGTATCCGCAAGCGGCTGTTCCTGCCTTTTGCTTCTGCGCAGATAACTCCGGCAGCAATTGACAAGGATCTTAAAGATCCATTGCCGGAATGCTTCTTCTTTCCGAAGTTTCCCGAAATTCTCATAGGCCTTAAGGGCCGCATCCTGGACTGCGTCCTGGGCGTCCTGAGGATTGCCAAGATAATAATACGCCAGACGATACAGATCTTTATATACCGTCTGGTACAGCTCCACAAACCGTTCCATTCCTTCTACCCCGCTTTGAAATGCATTTCTGATTATATAGAGTCTGTCTTGGTCCAGAATGTTGCGCCTGTTCCTGTAATTTTTTATTTTTACCTCTTATTTTTCGTTTTCAGATAATTCATATAATCCGACACCATCATAGCAATTTTAAAGGTCATGGCATCCTCAAACTGACGAATATCCAGGCCGATGGTCTTCTGAAGTTTTTCCAGACGATAGACCAGCGTATTGCGGTGTACAAAAAGCTGCCGGCTGGTCTCGGATAAATTCAGACTGTTTTCCATAAACTGATAGACCGTTGCCAGAATCTCGTCTTCTAAATTCGTTGGGTCATACTCTCCAAATACTTCTTTTAAAAACATCTCGCAAAGAGGCGTCGGAAGTTGGTAGATCAGTCTGCCAATCCCCAGTTCTTCATAAGTGACGACTGTCTGGGAGGAATAGAAGATCTCTGCCACCTCCAGCGCCAGCCTGGCCTCTTTGTATGATCTGGAAACTTCTTTCAAAGAAGGGGCAATGGTTCCGCAGGCTGTCCGGATCTTACACAGAGTCTCCGAACTCGCCGTATCGGACAGCACATGCGCCAGTTCTACGATGTCCTGGAAGTTCTCCCGCTCTTCCATCATCCGCACCACGACCACACAGCTTTCATCCATCGGCGTGATGAAGTCTCCGTTACGGCTGGACATGATGTTTTTAAGAATCATCTGTACATCATAGGCGTCGCATCCGATTCCTTCCACCACAAGCACCGCCCACCGGCATTCCGGTCCTAAATGCATCTGTCTGGAATGGGCAACGATATCTATGGGCATCAGATTATCCAGAAGAAGATTATGGATAAACTGATTCCGATCCTCCCGGCTGTATCCGATCTCCATGATGCGTTCCAACTGGCGGACCGCCAGCTGGCCCATAGGATAAGCATCCTTGGAACCTCCGCTGACAGACAAAACATATCCCGTGTCGTCGTCCCCTACCTTAAACAAATATCGGTTCCCCAACGCCTGCATATCCGCAGGAGAATCGCAGAAAGTGTCAAAGACCTCCTCCTGCGGTAAGGTTTCCTCCTCGCCTGCCACGCAGGTACGATTCCTGTCGTACAAAGCCATGGACATACGCATTATATTGGAAAAATCTTCCAGACAATCCTGAAATAATCGATTTGATATCATATTCTGTTAACCTCCTATTATAGTTCCGCCGCCGCCCTTCTGTACCAAAAACCGCTCTGCGTACATCCAGGCTTTGGCTGTTTTGGTAGAATATATGGAAATTATAACGATTATGGCTTCTATTGTCAAATCGGATTTGTGCAGATTGACAAAACTTCAAAAAAGGACGCCGCTTACGCGACGTCCCAATAAAAGCCGAGATTAATTGGTTATTGTAACCTCTGTGTCTTTATCAAATACATGGATCTTTTCCACATCCAGAGCAAATTTTACGCTGCTGCCTGTTCTTGCAGGTGTAGTGGGATTAACCCTTGCAGTAAAGTTAGCGCCTTCAAGATCAAAATACAGATATACTTCCGCACCCAGAAGTTCATATACATTGATCTTTGCTTCTACTACACTGCCTGCATATTTGGTAAGCATTTCTTCTGAATCGTACAGATCTTCCGGACGGATACCCATAACGACAGTCTTTCCTGCATAGCCTTTGTCGATAAGAACTTTTGCTTTGCTCTGAGGAAGAGCAATACTGTAAGGTCCTACTTTCAGGCTGACTTTGTCGCCGTTTACCTGACATACAGCATCCACAAAGTTCATCTGCGGAGATCCGATAAAGCCTGCC
>CAJUMT010000019.1 GCA_910587495.1 uncultured Lachnospiraceae bacterium
TTCTGTCGGATAGTAACCGTGAGAAAATATCGTAACTTCTTTCTCCACGGCTTGTTTGTTCAATAACATAAGGAATCGTATTCATGCAGCAATCTCCTTAATTTTTGCAATAAATTTGTTGCTGGAGATATAAGAACAGCACATGGAAATTCTGTTTTGTTTTGGCAAAAAGATTCCAATATCCCTGTAAATTTTAGGAGGATATAAATATATTTGTTTAAAAGCAAATGAAAATGATTGTTGTGTATCATATCCGGCTTCATATGCGATTTGGATTATCGGCTTATTTGTTTTTACCAGCTTTTCAGCAGCAACCGTAAGCCTGCGGTTTTGTAAATATTTATACATGGTAATCCCTGTATATTCTGTAAAAATACGATTAAGGTGGAATTTGGAATAACCAATATTTTTTGATATAGTATCTAAGCTGATTTCTTCCTCTAAATATTTTTCGATATAATCTATGGCTTTTTTTACAGCCTCTTTTTGGCCTTTCATTTTATATCCTCCTTGCATTCTTATCTATTATAGCAAGTATAAATATACATGTCTTAATAAAAAATGCTATTTTGGCGCTAAATTTTAAAAATTATGCGCTTTGATATTAGAAATGACGGGTGACAAGCATTGTGCCCGGGGTCATTGTCCGGATTCCAGCGGAAAAGTGACCCGCCAGTTTCCTTCGGTCTCTAGGCCGGAAATCGTAAAATGTCCGTACAGACTGTAGTCTGACAGTCCTTCGGTAGGAATACAAAACACAATTTCCTGATACCTGATGTCTTTATCTTCATCTGTGTCCCGAAAATCAATGGAATACACACTGTCAAGCCTCTTGCCGTCGGCGTCTGCAAGCCATACATATCCATGGTTGTCATTTTCCAGAGAATTTTCCACTGCCAGCTGTACATGCAGCATATCGTCCACGCATCCGATGGCGGTCAGGCTGATGCCTTCTATGGGAAACTCTTCCATGGGAGCGCCGGGAATCAGGGCGGTCGCGTTGTCATCTATAGAGCTGTATGTTTCTGAACTGTAGCTTAAGCCGCATGCTTCTACAGGCTGAACTGGGCTGTCCGTGGGAACAGTTGACAGATCTATAGGGATAAGTATATTATCATACTGTTTTTTATGACTTAAAAATTCTCTGACAGAAAAAGTAATTTTATCTCCGAGGATATTGTGGTTTTTCCGGCCTCCGGGCATTTTATCAATCGCGATTAGAAAAGAAGCTTTCCCCGTGGCTTCGTCGTAATCTTCAAGGGAACAGGTTCCGATAGCGTCAAAGGGATAGTTGATGGAATAACTGTCGTAAAGATCTGTTGTTTCATCGATGCGGTCGCCGGTCAGGTCTTCCATGGTAATATAGATCTGGGCGGAATTTTCATAGATGCAGGCTGATTCGACTTCCATGCGGATGCCCTGATCTTCACAGGCGCGCTGTACAGGCATAAAATGCTGGGCAGCCTGGGGCGAAAGCGCATACATAAGCCGGTAGACCGGATCTATATGGGCGGCCAGCACAGGGAGAGAAAAGTACATGATCGCGCAGAGGATACATGCGGCTGCAGCGGTGCGCCGGATGGAAGATGTGTGTTTTTTCCTGCGCGCTGCCGCCAGGGAAACCGTATATTCTATCAGTGTATTTTCAGGGTAAATCAGTTCATTTAACTGTCTGTAGACTTCTTTAAAATTCATAAGCATACTCCTTTAATATTTCTTTTAATATTTGCCGTCCGCGGGTGAGCTGGGTGCGTATGGTGGACTTTTTTCGGTTCAGTATTCGGCTGATTTCCTCCGTAGACAGATCTTCATAGTAAAAAAGATGAATGACTTCCCGGTAATTTGGCGGAAGTTTTTTTAAGGCGTGGGACAAGTCTATTGTTTCGCGGGTTTCTAGTATTAAGTCGTCTTCCGTCAGTTCCATGTATCTTTTCCATGGAGAACGCCACAGGCTGTTGGCGCAGTTAACAGTTACACGGATGAACCACGCTTTGGCATGGGTTTCGTTTTCCAGATTCGGATGTTTTTTGAGATACCGCAAAAAGACTTCCTGGTAGATCTCGTCCGCGTCCTGCCGGCTGCCTGCACGGGCATAGGCAAGGCGGTAGACCAGACCGGAATACTGCCGTATGACAGATTCATCGTTACTTTGCATGGCTAAATCCTCCTTTACTAAGAATACCCGTGAAGGCAGGAAAAAGCTACAATAAAATAAGGCTGCTCTGTACCATATAAGGTGCAGTGCAGCCTTATTACATCGGCGCTTAGTCGGGTAAATACTGCTGGCAGCTTCCACGCACGATGATGGAGTGGGGAACGATGATCTTCGTGGCCATCAGGTTGGGATTCTCAATATGGTTAATCAGCTGCGAGGCCGCTTCAATTCCCAGCTGGAAAGAGTTAATGTCGATGGACGTAAGCTGCGGCGAAGTGATACGCGCAAACAGAGAGTTATTAAAAGATATAATAGACAGATCGTCAGGAACTAAAAGCCCCTGCTGCACACAGACCCTTTTTAGGGCAACAGCCAGAATGTCGTCGCTGGCTACCACTGCCGTAGGACGGTCCGGTCTCTTTAACAGGGCGTGAAAGGGTTCGTTGTTGTCTAAAGATACCTGATCTACTTCAATACAGTATTCCGGAATCAGAGGCAGATCATGCATCGCCAGCGCCGTCTGATAGCCTGCTTTTCGTTCAGCCGAGAAAAGCATCGTATATTCGCTGCCTACATAGGCGATCTTACGATGTCCTAATTCATACAAATATTCTGTGGCCTCCTGTCCTGCCAGCAGATTGTCGTTATCAATATAAATGGTTTGATTGGCGTACTGCTTTGCTTTGCCAATCAACACATAGAGCAGGCCTTCACTGTACAGATAATCAATCACAGGATCATTTTCCCTGGAATACAAAAGGATAAAACCGCCGGCGTGATCGTCTTTTGCCAGTGTACGGACGGCATGAAGGATTTCTTCATCGTCCTGTCCGGTCACAATGGTGCTGACATATTCGCGCCCGTTGCAGAACTGACTGATACCTCGAATCGTTTCCAGATAAAAGGCGTTTTCATAGACATCTCTGGAGGAGGGCGGAAGAATAATGCCGATCAGCTGGGATGTCTGCGGGACAAAAGGCGAGGGTGTGATATTCGGTTCATAGCCAAGCTGCGCCATGGCGCGCCGGACTTTTTCTTTCGTTTCCCGGCTGATAGAAGGATGATTTTTACAAGTGCGGGATACTGTGGAAGGGGATACACCCGCAAGGGCGGAGACATCTCGGATTGAGACTGCCATAGAAAAGGCTCCTTTCAGGTTTGTTGCTTGGTTTGCCTGCCATTTTATTATACTATCTCAAACGTGCAAATGGAATCTGTTTTCCGGTTTTTAAGCATTTTTGACAAATTATGTATGCAAAAATCGTGCAATATAACGAAAAAAGGGAAAAATCAAGGAAATACTTGTAATTTTTATGCAAAAGTATTATATTTATGTTGCATAGAAATTGCGCAATATAATGCAAATAAAATGCGGAGTATGTTTTTCTTGTTGCATAAACATGCGCAATGGAAAGTGAATCGTGAAATAAAAAAGAAATGGAGGATTACAACATGAGTAATACGAAGAAAAGCGATTCTGGTATTTTGATCAAGGCTCCTGTATCAGGGCAGACTGTTGCACTGGATCAGGTTCCTGATCCGGTGTTTTCAGGAAAAGCTTTGGGAGACGGCATTGCAATTGTTCCGGTGGATGGGAAAATATACAGTCCTGTCAACGGGGAGATTGCAACTGTTGCGGCAACAAAGCATGCATATGGATTCAGTTCAGAGGATGGGCTGGATATACTTGTCCATGTGGGTTTGGAAACAGTGGCGTTAGACGGGGAAGGTTTTACAGTCCATGTAAATGAGGGAGACAAAGTAAAAGCAGGAGATCTGATCGCAGAGGTAGATCTTGCGTTTTTAGCGAAGAAGGAAATCAATCCCATCACGCCGGTATTAATATGCGGCGGCATGGATGATATGCAGATGCAGACGGCTTCAGGGAACGTATCTGCAGGAAAAGACGCGGCGATTACTTTGGTTGCAAAAGAAGCCGTATCTGAAAAAGCGGCAGATACGCTTGCAGAGACACCGAAAAAGAAGGGTATCGGGATTAACTTTGACCTGCTTCAGAAGTTGGGGAAAGTGCTGATGACCGTCATTGCAGTTATGCCTGCGGCAGGTCTGATGCTCAGCGTAGGCAAGCTGGTGCAGATGGCAGGCGCGGATCTTCCCATGGTTCTGACCATAGGAAGCACTATGGAAAATATCGGATGGGCGATCATTAACAACTTACATATTTTGTTTGCGGCAGCGATCGGCGGTTCCTGGGCAAAGGAACGAGCAGGCGGCGCGTTTGCGGCGATTATTTCATTTATTCTGATCAACTGTATCACAGGCGCGGCGTTCGGTGTTACTAGCGCCATGTTGAATGAAGAAGGTGCGGTAGTCACTTCTTTATTCGGCCAGGAGATGCTGGTAGAAAACTATTTTACATCCGTTTTGGGTGCCCCTGCTTTGAATATGGGTGTATTTGTGGGAATTATTGCTGGATTTGTAGGCGGTGTGGTGTATAATAAGTACTATAACTTCCGCAAACTTCCGGACGCGCTTTCTTTCTTTAATGGAAAACGCTTCGTGCCTATGGCAGTTATTGCTTATTCAGTAGTGATTTCTCTGGTGATGGCGGTAATATGGCCGGTGGTTCAGACCGGTATCAATATGTTCGGCGTGTGGATTGCCAATTCTTCTTCCACCTCCCCGATCCTGGCGCCTTTTATCTATGGTACGCTGGAACGTCTGCTCTTGCCGTTTGGACTGCACCATATGCTGACCATACCGATGAACTATACTTCCTTTGGCGGGACTTATCTGATCCAGACCGGTATCAACGCAGGTTCCGAAGTGTTCGGGCAGGATCCTCTGTGGCTTGCATGGGTGACAGACCTGATTAACTTTAAAGACGCAGGTGATCTTGCTTCTTACCAGAATCTGATGACAACCGTTACTCCGGCGCGTTTTAAAGTGGGTCAGATGATCGGAGCGACAGGACTTCTGATGGGAATTGCTCTGGCCATGTATCGTCGTGTGGATGAGGATAAGAAGAAAAACTATCGTTCTATGTTCTTTTCTACAGTGCTGGCAGTATTTTTGACCGGCGTTACAGAGCCGCTGGAATTTATGTTTATGTTCTGTGCATTACCGCTGTATGTGGCTTATGCGCTTCTTCAGGGCTGTGCGTTTGCTATGGCAGGCGTGATAGACTTAAGGCTTCATTCTTTTGGAAACCTGGAGTTTCTGACTCGCGTGCCTATGTCTTTGAAAGCAGGGCTTGGAGCGGATATTATTCACTTTGTGATTTGCTGCGTGGCATTTTTTGCGGTTGGTTATGCGGTAGCCTACTTTATGATCGGGAAGTTTAAGTTTGCAACACCCGGACGTCTGGGCAATTATACGGACGAGAATGAAGACGAAGGCGGCGCATCCGCTTCCGGCGGTTCTTCGGGCGGAAACGGAAATGGCGGCCAGCCTGAGCGGATTATCGCGCTTTTGGGAGGACGTGAGAATATTACTCTTGTGGACGCCTGTATGACCCGCCTGCGCGTGACGGTTAAAGATCCGGAGAAAGTAGCGGACGCGGCTGCCTGGAAAGCGGAAGGCGCGCTGGGGCTGGTAAGAAAAGATAATGGAATCCAGGCGATCTATGGTCCCAAAGCGGATGTTTTAAAATCAGATATCAATGATATTCTATAAAGAAAGGAAGTAGATGTTACGAAACTTCTGACATTGAATACACATAGTCTGCAAGAGGCGGATTACAGCCAGAAACTTTCATGGTTTATTGATGAAATTGTGAAAGAAAAGCCGGATATTCTCGCTTTGCAGGAGGTCAGCCAATCTGTCGATGCGCCTCCTGTAAACGGGGCGCTTCTAAAAGGACTGTTTGTCTGCCAGGGGCAGGAACCAGTCATCCGGGAGGACAATCATGCGCTTCAGGTGGCGGCAGGACTTGAGAAAGCAGGCGTGAGCTGCTCATGGTTCTGGCAGCCGATCAAGATCGGATACGGCAAATATGACGAAGGAATGGCTTTATTTTGTCTAAACCAGGAGATCAGGGAAGCGGAGACTTTTTTTATCAGCGGCTGCACGGCTTATGAAAACTGGAAGACAAGAAAAGTGCTGGGTATCCGGACCAGCAAATATGACGACTGGTTTTATACAATCCATATGGGCTGGTGGCAGGATGAAGAAGAGCCTTTTAAAACCCAGTGGGAGCGGCTGGAACAACGGCTTGTGGCCAGAAAAAGGGAGTCAAAAGTATGGCTTTTGGGAGATTTTAACAGTCCTTCCGGGATCGCGGGTCAGGGATACGACTGCGTCTGCGCTTCCGGATGGAAAGATACTTACGAGCTGGCCCAGGAGCGTGACAGCGGCGCTACTGTGGAAGGCGTGATTGACGGATGGGAGGGCCGGAAGGGAAGTCAGGTGCCGGGACTTGGCATGCGAATTGATTATATTTGGTGCAGCGTGTCTGCGTCTGTACAAGATTTCCGGGTGGTTTTTAACGGAATCAACGGCCCGAAAGTATCCGATCACTTTGGAGTCCTTGTGACAATCCAGGATGAAAGACAAAAGTCCGATTAAAAAATTTAGGAGATATGAAATTATGAACAGAGCAGCAGGCATTTTACTTTCTATTACAAGTCTGCCCGACCGTTATGGTATTGGCTGTTTTTCCAAAAGCGCTTATAATTTTGTGGACTGGTTGAAAGAAGCAGGGCAGACATATTGGCAAATACTGCCTCTTGGCCCTACCAGCTACGGTGATTCACCATATCAGTCTTTTTCAACTTTTGCAGGGAATCCTTACTTTATCAGTTTAGAAGAACTGGTGGAAGAAGGTGTTCTTACAGAAAAAGAGTGTAAAAAAGCGGATTTTGGCATAAAAGCGGATGATATAGATTATGAAAAAATATATAAAAGCCGTTACCCGCTTCTTAGGAAAGCCTATGAGCGCAGCCAAATCAGCGAGGATACGGACTACTTGCAGTTTGTGGAAGAAAATCGCTGGTGGCTTTCAGATTATGCGTTGTTTATGGCGGTGAAAGACCGCTTTGAGGGAAAGCCATGGCCCGAGTGGGCCGAGGATATCCGCCTTCGGTGGAGCAACGCCATGGATTATTATCGGAAAGAACTATATTTTGATATTGAGTTTCATCAATATCTTCAATATAAGTTTTTCAGACAGTGGCGGCGGCTGAAAGCGTACGCCAATGAAAAGGGAATACAGATCATAGGGGATATTCCAATCTATGTGGCTATGGACAGCGCGGATGTCTGGGCGCACCCGGAGCTTTTTCAGCTGGATGAAAACAATGTGCCTATAGCGGTGGCAGGATGTCCGCCGGACGGATTTTCCGCAGTTGGCCAGCTCTGGGGAAATCCGCTTTATCGGTGGGAATATCATAAAAATACCGGTTATGACTGGTGGATGTCTCGGATGTGGTACTGTTTTCAGATGTACGACGTGGTGCGGATTGATCATTTCCGCGGGTTTGATGAATATTATTCTATCCCCTATGGAGCCGATAATGCCATAGGCGGACACTGGGAGAAAGGTCCTGGCATTGATCTGTTCCGCTGCATGGAACAGCGCCTGGGACAGCACCAGGTGATCGCAGAAGATCTGGGCTATGTGACGGATTCAGTCAGGGCGCTGGTTCGTGAGAGCGGTTTTCCGGGAATGAAAGTACTGGAATTTGCATTTGACTCCCGGGATTCCGGTTCTGCCAATGATTATCTGCCCCATAATTATATAGAAAACAGCGTCGCCTATACGGGCACCCACGACAATGAGACAATTACAGGATGGTTCAAAAGCATAACACAAGAAGAACGTAAGATGGCGCGGGATTATCTGTGTGATCAACACACGCCGGTAAAACAGCTGTATAAATCTTTTATTGCGCTGGTCATGCGCAGCAGTTCAAGAATGTGCATCATACCTATGCAGGACTACATGGGACTGGATAACAGGTGCCGCATGAACCGTCCGTCCACCCTGGGTACCAACTGGAAATGGCGACTCTTAGAAGAAGATCTTACGCAGGAATTAAAAGAAGAGATCCTGGACATCACAAAACGCTATGGACGGATGAACTGGGAATAAAAGGAAGAAATCCTGCTTCGGACTGTTAAGTCCGGGGCGGGATTTTTTGAGTCTTCACATTTAGGTTGTTTTTCCAAAGCAGACCATGTATAATGATATAATGAATTTCCAGTTAACATTGCTTTTACAAAAATTGAGAGGAGCATCATGAGAGCAAGAACAAAAGTTTTTCTGGCGTTTCTGGCTGCTGTTGCGGCGGCTGTCTATTATTATGTTACGATTCCGGCTGTAAACATCCATTCCAGCGGCTTTTGGATGTTTATTTTATCGCTGGTCATTGTGATTACTTTTTTATGCAGCGCAAGAAGTTTCCGCATGGGATATCCCATCAGAGAGATTACGCCGATGAAAGTCGGCCTGATTCTGGCAAGCGTTCTTCTGATCATTTATATAGTGGGCGGAATCTTATCCTCCCCCATCGTCAATGCTAAAAAGTATCATGAACTGATGGCGGTAGAAGAAGGGACGTTTACAGAAGATATTGCCGAGGTGGATTATAATGAGATCCCCCTTTTGGATAAAAGTTCCGCGACGCTTTTGGGCAATCGGAAAATGGGTTCTCTGATTGATATGGTATCCCAGTTTGAGGTCAGCCCTTTGTATACCCAGGTCAATTTTCAGGGAAAACCTGTGCGGGTGACGCCTCTGGTGTACGCCAGCCCTATTAAGTGGCTGACCAACATGAGTGAAGGTATTCCGGCTTATATTATGATTGATATGACGACGCAGAATACGGAGTGTGTGCGTCTGCAGAACGGATATATTAAATATTCTCAGTCTGAGTATTTTAATCGGAATATATACCGTCATCTGCGTTTCAGGTATCCGACCTATATTTTCGACCAGTTAAGTTTTGAGATCGACGAAGAAGGCACGCCTTATTGGATTTGTCCGGTAAAGAAGTTCAATATCGGACTGTTCGGAGGACAGACGATCGGAAAAGTGGTGCTTTGCAACGCGGTCACAGGGCAGACGGACTGTTATGATATCGCGGACTGTCCCCAGTGGGTAGACGCCGTGTATTCGGCAGACTTGCTGATTGAGCTGTATGACTATTATGGCGTGTATATGAACGGATTTTTCAACAGTATTTTAAGCCAGAAGGGATGCCTGCAGACGACGGACGGTTACAATTATCTGGCTATGAAAGACGACGTGTGGGTATACACAGGCATTACTTCTGTCAGCGGGGACGAATCCAACGTGGGATTTGTGCTGATGAACCAGCGGACGATGGAGGCGAAATATTATGCATGCCCGGGTGCGGAAGAGTATTCTGCCATGAATTCTGCCGAAGGACAGGTGCAGAATTTAGGATACCGTTCCACGTTCCCGCTGCTTTTGAATGTGGCGGAGGAACCAACTTATTTTATGGCTTTGAAAGACGGAGCGGGCCTGGTGAAAAAATATGCCATGGTCAATATTAAAAAGTATCAGAATGTAGCGATCGGCGACACGGTGGCAGAGTGCGAGAAAGCATATATTAATCTGCTAAAGACCAATGGCATTTCCAGCGGGACGGCAGCAGTAGGAGAGAGTGTGTCCGGAACCATTGAGACGATTGCGCCGGTTGTTTTGGAAGGCAATTCCCATTACTATGTGGTTATAAGCGGGAAAGATATGATCTTTGATGTATCTGTAGGGGAGTATCCGGAGATTGTTCGTTATAAAGAAGGAGATACCATCTCTATGGAGTACATTGACGGAGGGCAGACACAGACGGTAACCGGACTGAAGTGAAGAAAAACAGGCTGTGGACCAGGGGATGGTCAGCAGCCTGTTTTTTCTATGCAAAGGTACTCATTTCCATATGATTTTTGGGTTGTCTCAAGTCCCAAAAGCAAAGAGTCCATCAGAAGATCCGTTTCCGGCGATACTTGAGAAGTAAACTCCCAGTTCTGGATCATGCCGTCCTTACAGTCGCAGGTGTAGCCGTCCTCAGTAAACGTATCGATGGAATTGATGGTATTGATGACCAGTGCGGAGACTGCGGCACAGACGATATCTTTGCCGGCATCTGCATAACCGGCGTGTCCGTCGATCGTGAACTTTTTGTAATGTCCGTTTTCTTTTACAACTTGTATCTGGATCATATTCCACACTCCTTTGCCTGTTCTGCCAGGGTCTTTTTTTGTTTTTTGCGGGTGATTTCCATCAATCCAAGTCCTGTCATGTCTATGACGGTGCTTTTTTGCGGATCGCTTTTCAGCAGTTTTTGCATCAGTTCGATCAGTTGTTCCGTATCTTCCTTAGTTTCCATATCCACAAAATCGACCACAATTATGCCGGACAGATTTCTGAGGCGCATTTGTCTTGCAATTTCATGGGCGGCTTCCTGGTTGATCTTCCGGATCGTTTCCTGCTTGTTTTTTCTTCCGCTGTATTTTCCGCTGTTGATGTCGATGACAGTCAGCGCTTCCGTGGGTTCTATGATAAGATATGCGCCGGATTTAAGCCATACGCGGGACCCCAGCGCTTCAAAAAGCCCTTTTTCTATGGAATACAGTGCTTTTAGAGGAAGCAAGGCGTCTTTATAAAGCCGCAGTTTCCCTGCATCCTTGGGCATTTCTTCCATGAGAAAATCCAGAATTTGTTTATAGAGTGCCTGATCGTCTGTCAGAATTTCTGTCAGGCTTTCGCTAAAGGATCCCAGGATGGAAGTCAGATAATCCGGTCGGCTTTTTAAGACGCAGGAATGTACGATTCGGTGTATGGCCTGCTCTGTCAGGAAATGATACTGTACAAGCAGACGACTGTATTCCTGGTTTAGTTCTTCCGGTGCGGCTGATGCCGCATTGGTTCTTACGATCAGTCCTGTTTCCAAGGGACCTAAATTCTGCACATATGTTTTGAGCTGTTCTTTTTGCTGTTCTTTTAATTTGGAAGAGTAGCCGACCGTCAGATTGCCTGTGGTGAGTACAAGATATTTTCCGGTCAGACTTAAGTTTGTGGTGACAGTAGGCGCTTTTGTTTTCACTGCCTCGCGGCTGACCTGCACCAAAAGTTCGTCTCCTTCAATCAGGCGGTTTTCCTGTCCGTCTCTGGCAGAGCGGATGCGGATGGGGTGGCGCACATCTTCCAGGGGAAGATAACAGAGGATGCCGTCTTCGATTTCCACGAAGGCGGCCTGGATGTTTTTTACAATATTTTTGACTTTTCCTATATAAATGTTGCCAAGGATGGAGGCTTTATGGTCGGGAAGCAGGGACAACTCCGTCAGGCAGCCGTCGCAGTAGAGTGCGTCCGCCAGTATATGCTCCCGCAGATAGGTGATCACTCGGATATTATTCAATGTTTACTCCTGCTGCCTCCAGGGGTGTGAATGCATGTTTGCCGTCTGTTCCCTGGTCGGCATAAATTTCTTTTCTGTGAACCAAAAGCGAAGAGGGGGATATCTCGATGCCTGCCCAGAGGCTGAAAGCCTGCATCAGAAGTTCCGGTTTTAAGTTTTGTGTGCTTCCCGCAGACACCTGCAGAAAGATCTTTTCTTCATCTGCTTCATATTGGTAGATCCAGGGGCGGATGTCCAGCCTTTTTTGTCCTCTTTTGGTCTTTTTATCAACCAGGATCTGTTCTAAAGATAAAAACTGCCGGAATTTTTCCAGCCAGATTTCTTCGGGCTGACAGTCCGGGCGGAAACGGACTTCATAGTCAGCCGCCGCCACCTGGGACATGGCGTTCTTACTGTCCGCGGGAAGCTGTTTCCAGCTTAGTATTTCCATGCCTTCCGCCATAGTTTCGTTCAGGCGTTTAAGCGCTTCTTTGGAAGAAGGGGAGGCGTTTACCCGGATATCCATATATTCCCCGTCGCTGGTAAGGCCGACGCCTAAAGGGGAAGCGAAGGACATAATCATATGAGGGCTGAATCCTTCAGAATAGCAGATATCAAAGCCGGCTCTTCGTATCGCCTTCTGGAAATACCGCATGACGTCCAGATGGCCGATAAATTTGAGCATGCCGTATTTACGGAATTTAATGCGAATGTTCATGACAGACACCTCCCTCATAGACGGACGCTCCGCATCCGGAACAGCTTTGGCGGCAGTTGGGCGTTACTTTTTCATCCATGGCGCGTTTCCATTCTCTTTCCAGGAATGCGCGGCTGACGCCGATTTCGATAAAATCCCATGGGAATATTTCATCCATGGCCCGTTCTCTGGTCGTATAAAAATCCATGTCAATGCCGCATGCTTCAAAAGCTTCCATCCACAGGTCGTTTCGGAAACTTTCACTCCAGGAATCAAACAGGCAGCCTTTTTCGTACGCTTTTTTGATGACGGCGCCAACTTTGCGGTCGCCTCTTGCCAGGATGCCTTCCAGCACGGTCACGTCGGCTTCATGCCAGTTGTATTTGATGCTTTTTCGATTCAACTGTTCTTTGATCTCATGGTTGACCACATAGGCTCGGTCAAGAAATTCCTCTTTGGTACACATCCTGGCCCACTGAAACGGAGTGAAGGGTTTAGGTACAAAAAAGGAAGTGCTGACTACAATCTGGCATTTTCCCATTCGTTTATCTTTTGGAATTTCATAATATTTTTCAGCGATCTTCTCTGCCAGACGGGCGATGTCTTTTCGGTCTTCTTCCGTCTCTGTAGGAAGCCCCAGCATAAAATACAGTTTTACCCTGGTCCATCCGCCCTCAAAAGCCTCTTTTGCGCCTGTTAAAATATCTTCTTCTGTAAGGCCTTTATTGATCACATCCCGCAGTCTCTGGGAACCTGCCTCCGGAGCAAAGGTCAGGCTGCTCTTTTTGATATCCTGTACCTTGCTCATAACGTCCAGAGAAAAAGCGTCGATCCGAAGGGACGGGAGAGATATATTGACGCCTTTGGAACCGCATTCGTCGATCAGGAAGTATACCAGTTCTTTGAGCTTTGGATAATCACTGGAGCTTAAAGAACTTAAAGAGATCTCGTCATATCCGGTATTCGCAAGCATTTTCTTTGCATATTCCTTTAACACAGGAAGGCTCCGTTCTCTTAAAGGACGGTACAGCATGCCCGCCTGGCAGAAGCGGCAGCCGCGGATACAGCCTCTTTGAATCTCCAGAACCACCCGGTCCTGAGTCGCCCGGATAAAGGGGACGACCGGTTTTTCCGGATAGAAAGTATCTGTCATATTGGATACGGCCTGCTTTTTCACTTTTTTTGGCGCTTCCGGGCAGACCGGCGTCATGGAGGCGATCGTTCCGTCCGCGTGGTAGGAGACAGTATAAAGCGAAGGTACATAGATACCTTCTATAGCAGCAGCCTGTTTTAGGAACACTTCTCTGGAGGCGCCGCTTTTCTTCCATTTTTTATAAAGATCCATCAGCCGGAAATACTGGGTTTCTCCTTCGCCTATATAGAACAGGTCAAAAAATTCCGCCAAAGGTTCCGGATTATAGGCGCAAGGCCCTCCGCCGATGACAAAAGGATGCTCTTTCGTACGATTGGACGCTTCTAAAGGAATTTGTGCCAGGTCCAGGATCTGGAGAATGTTGGTATAGCACATCTCGTACTGGATGGTGATGCCGAGGAAGTCAAAGTCTTTCACAGGATCCTGGGATTCCAGCGTAAAGAGAGGGATTTTTTGTTCCCGCATGATCTTGTCCAAATCGGTCCACGGCGAATAGACCCGTTCGCACCAGATATCTTCCCTGGAATTGAACATATCGTACAGGATCTGAATGCCCAGATGGGACATACCGATCTCGTAGACATCTGGAAAACACATGGCGAAGCGGATATCAATGTTTTCTTTATCTTTTATGACTCCATTTACTTCCCCGCCGATATAGCGTGCGGGCTGCTGGATGGAGAGTAAAATTTCATCGCTTAATGCTGCTTTTCTCATATTTATAAAAGCTCGTCTTTTTTCTCGAGAATCGCGGCGCAGGCAGCGCAGGCGGGGCAGTCGCAATATTTGCCTCCAGCAGCTTTGATTTCTTTTGCATGCGCGGCTACCTTCTTCGCCGTCTCGGCTCCGAATACCTGGGCGCCGGCATCGGAATCTGCGAATGCGATCAGTCCGTCGATGGGCATGATGTCCATCTCCACCTCCGCGATCAGTTCGCGGGTTTTTGCAGCTTCCTGGTCTGTGCCGACAGCATCCAGCCAGTTCTGTGCGGCTGCTTTCGCTTCCGCGCAGCAGGAAGGCGCGTTCATCAGGTCTTTTACTTTTTCTGTTACATAATCTTTTACATTTTGGTTCATTGTTTATCTCCTTTATCTCATTTTCTAATAGATGCCCTTATTATACCATTGCCTTTGTCCGTGTCAATAACTTATATGTTTTAACCCTCTAATCCATAAAATTGTGTTGATAATGAATTTGGCTTTTTACATTGTTTTTGAAGTGTAGATAACAGGGCTTCTTTTTGCATCATATAAATAAATGGATTAAACCAATGTATGGCATTTGTGATTACAAAAAGTAACTTGAAATAAATGTCATGCCGTTTTAAATGTATTAATTCATGTTTAAAAATGGTTTTGCAGATATGGCAGAGGTAAATCTATGAATGCAGCCAAAAGAATAAAGGCTGCGGTAATGAACGGGCATATGCCAAACGGGTTTTATTATGTCTGCAATAATATTTAAAAAAATAGCACAGGTACCATTGACAAATTAGAATGGTACCTGTATTATATTAAATAAACAAAGATACAAGTACCAGTATAAAATGAAAGGAGTATGATATGGACGATATGTATACAGCTGTTTATGAAAAGCTCTCTACGCTGCAATGGCTCATGAAACGCCGCCAGATGTTCAGTCAGGCACAGTCCGGGCCATTTGCCGATCCGACCAGAGGGCAGGGGAGAATCCTTGCCATGTTGAAAATCCAGCCGGAAATTAAAACAAGGGATTTGGCGTATCTGCTGGGTATTCGGCAGCAATCGCTGAACGAGCTGTTGAATAAGCTGGAAAAAAGCGGTCATGTGGAACGTAAGCCCTCTGAAAAGGACAAACGGGTCATGGTTGTTCATCTGACGGAAAAAGGAAAAAAGATTCAGCAACCGGAAACCGATTATCAGGAAATTCTCGACTGTCTGTCGCCGGAGGAACTGCAGCAGTTTGGGGAATATTTAGACAGAATTATTGCAGCGTTTGGAATACAGGAGGCTGGCGGCAGAGAGGAGGATCATATCACAGACTGGATGGACCAGGCAAGGGAGCGCATGGGCGGGGAACAGTTTGAACAGCTGATGTCCATGCGGGAGCGGGCGTTCGGCTCTTTTGGGAGAGGAAGAAGCCCGGCAGACATACCGGGAGCGGAACGCTTCTCGCCGGATTATGACGGTTACATTCCGGACCGGGGCGGATTCGGCGCATTTGGGCGCAGGCAGGACAGTCAAATATCCCGTAGCAGGCACGGCTGACTGGCTCGTTGCCCGCGGGAATAAATAATTTAGAGGCACTATAGAATCTATAGCGATAAGTCCTATGGGAATCAATCTATAGGGCTTTATTTTTTGGATGAGGAGGAAAAGAAATGAATCCAATCATTGAAGTAGAACATTTTTCAAAGACATACGGAGATTTCAGGGCAGTAGACGATATTTCGTTTACGGTAGATGAGGGAAGCATCTTTGCGTTTCTTGGACCCAACGGCGCAGGCAAGAGTACCACAATCAATACCTTATGTACAATCCTGGATAAAACAGAGGGAAGTATCCGAATCAACGGGCATGACGTTACCAAAGAAAAGGGGGCGGTCAGAAAGGATATCGGCATTGTATTTCAGGATTCCACGCTGGATGCAAAAATGACGGTGGAGGAAAACCTGAAATATCATTGCAGCTTTTACAGGGTTCCAAAAAATGAGGTTACAGAGCGGATTGATTTTGCCCTTGATCTGGTGGAGCTTACCGACTGGAAAAAGGCGGTTGTCGGCAGTCTTTCCGGCGGGATGAAACGCCGTGTGGAAATTGCGAGAGGTCTTGTACACTTTCCAAAGGTTTTGTTTTTAGATGAACCGACAACCGGGCTTGACCCGCAGACAAGGGCAAATGTATGGGAATATATCCAGAAAATGCAGAAGCAGAAAAACATGACCATTTTTTTGACCACCCATTATATGGACGAAGCGGAGGTATGCTCTAAAATTGTGATCATGGATCATGGGAAGATTGTTGCCCATGACACGCCGGAGAACTTAAAGCACCAGTATACCGGAACCGAGGTAGATGCAAGCTGTACGCATACGGAAACCTTGGAAAAGATATTGAAGGAGCAAAAGATTCCTTATAATAAAGTGGAAAACAAGGTCGTTTTCCATACAAAGAAAGCATCTGATGCGCTTGCTGTTTTGGCAGAGTGTAAAGATACGATTCTTGATTTTGAGGCAAAAAACGGAACATTGAACGAGGTTTTCCTCGCAATCACAGGAAAGGAGATCAGGCAGTCATGAATCCAGTTACAGCAATTATACAGAGGAATTTGTTAAATTACACCAGAAACAGGGGGAGGATGATCGGGAGCATGGTGATGTCCATGTTCATGCTGGTGATGTTTTCCTTTATGATGAAATCTTCCATGAGCGGTTTTGGCGAACCCATGAATTATTTGATTGCCGGTGTCATTATTATGACTGTTTTTCAGACGGGGATCAATAATTCGTCAGATATCCTGTCGGATATTTCGGACGGCTATATGAAAGAGGTCATGGTTGCGCCCATTGCGCGTTCCCAGATTTCTATCGGAAATATTATATCGGGGGCGGTGGTTTCTACTTTGCAGGGGACGCTTACCATGATCATCAGCCTGCTCATTGGATTTAAAATCAATGTGCTTCAGATTTTGCTGCTGATTGCGGTAATGTTGGTTTCAGCGATGACCTTCAGCGCTGTCGGCTTGTTTTTAGCGACTGTGTCACGCAACTCCCCTTCGTTCCAGACGATCAGCTCCATGATTATGATGCCGCTGACGTTTGTTTCCGGCGCATATATACCAACTACGATGATGCCGGGATTTCTTTTGCCGGTGGTATATCTGAATCCGCTTACCTATGTGACGTCTATTTTCCGGTATATTGCGCTTGGAGCATACAAAATGAGTTCTGCCGAACTTGTGCGGGAGGGAATGGCATTTAACATTTATGGATTTATCATAACTCCGGTCATGGGGCTTATGATTACGGTTCTTATCGGAACGGTTTTCTTTGCGTTAAGTGTTGGAAAGTTTAACCAGGCGGATTTTTCCACAGTAAAAGTGGCAAAGGCAATGCGGGGAGGCGGAGCGCCAAGATAAGTACAGAAAGGAAGCATTTATGGAAGTGCAATTTGAAAATATAGAAAAAAGCTATAAGGACAAAAAGGTTCTAAAAGGCATTTCCGTCACAATGGGAACGGGGGTTTATGGGCTGCTTGGACCCAACGGCGCGGGAAAGACGACGATGATCCGCATTATGGCGGATGTGCTGCGCCCGAACAAGGGGCAGATTTTATACAATGGCAGGAATATCCACGACACAGGCGATGAATACAGGGCGAAAATCGGATATCTGCCGCAGGACGTCAGCTTTTATAATGACTTTACGGGCAGGGACTATCTGGAGTATTCCGCCGCATTAAAAGGCATGGAAAAAACATACGCAAAAAAGCGGATTGAGGAGCTGGCGTACAGTGTAGGATTGCAGGAGGATTTGAAGCGGCATTGTTCCGCTTATTCGGGAGGGATGCAGCGCAGGCTTGGCATTGCGCAGGCGCTTCTTGATAATCCTGAAATTTTGATTCTGGATGAACCGACTTCCGGTCTTGATCCGTTTGAGCGTATCAAATTCCGGAATATCATATCTGCCTATTCAAAAGACCGTCTGGTACTGCTTTCCACGCATATTGTATCTGATGTGGAGCAGATTGCCGCGCAGATTATGATGATGGAGTATGGCGTGATTCATCATATGCACAGCAGTGAGGAATATATCAAAATGATGGTTGGTAAGGTCTGGGTTGTGGAAATGTCTGCGGAAGAACTTGTGGAGTACCAGAAGCAGGCGGTAATCAGTAATGTGGCGACAAAGGACGGGTTTATGGAAGTGCGGGTAATTGCGGAATCAAGGCCTGCGGACAATGCGGTGCAGGCGGTCCCGAGTCTGGAAGATGCGTATCTGTATATTTTTCATTTTTTACCGAAAAGGGAAGGGAGGTAGCGTCATGTCATTATTTTATTTTGAATTTCGAAAGCTGCTGTTCAATAAGAAAACGGTAAGTATGCTTGTCTGCCTGTTTATCCTTTACAGTCTGATGGGCTTTGTGACTTCCATGTTTTTAATTGGAAGCAGCAGGAGTTATCGTGTTTATGAGGAACTGGCGGCCGGCTATGAGGGACCGCTTGACGTCGGGAAGGCTGCCTGGGCGAAAAATGTATATGAAGAACTAAGCGCCCGTTATGGTACGGATTCCCGGATGATTACCAGAAGTATCAAAGATCAGCCCGAAATAATGCTGGCGCTGAAATACAATGAATTTACGGAAAGGGTAGACGAATATTGGAACGGGACGCCGCCGGAAAGCGCTGAGGAGCCGTAGGGGATTGCGCTTATAGAGACGAAGCTATCTGAACTTGAAAAGCAGGGAAAACAGAATACAGTTGCGTATACAGAACTTTCTGATTCTTTAAGAAAGCTGACCGCGCTTGGCGAACCGGAATTTGCAAATATCCTGCTGTGGGAGAATCTGTTTGTCAACTGGGGCGAACATATGATGCAGTTTCTGCTGTTTATCCCGCTGGCGTTTATCATTGCTCCGGTATTTGCCGTGGAACGGTCAACAGGTATGGATCACCTCATTTTAAGTTCCAGAAGTGGCAGACGGAAAATTGTCACGGCAAAGCTGTTCAGTATATTGGCTGCATCTGTTACTGTGACGCTGATCTATGCAGCGGCTACCTTTATTTTTGGTTTTCTTCCCCATGCCAGCCTGCACGGCTGGAACGCTGCAATTCAATCTGTTCCGGCGTATGCAAGATCCATGTTTGGATTTCAGACATGGCAGCTTGCTGTAGTCGGGGCGGTATGGCTTGTTTTCACAGGGGCAGTTTACAGCCTTATCATTGGCTTTGTTTCATCACGAATGAAAAGCCAGATGGGTACGGTGGGGGTAAGCCTTGCCGTTCTGTTTATTAACGTAGGCCTGGCGGCAATGGGTGACGCTGTCACACAGAGGTTCCAGCCTCTGATTGACTTTGGGCTGGCAAATGTCACACTGATCAAGGAAGTGTTTGGGGGATTTAAAATGTTCCATGTGTTCGGTATGTGCGTCAGCTATCCGGTTATGGCGGTTTTCGTTTTGGGATTGATCGCTGTTCTTGCAGTTTTAGGGATTTACCGCGGACAAAGAAGCAGAACTGTGGCATAGAAGGGAAAAAATTTTTGTAATGTAATTCCAAAGGAGAACAGGGTGGAGTGCTGCTATTTCCGAATCTCGCTCATTTCTTATTATACAATAAAACAAGTGATATTTATAGACTTGTTTAGGAAAGATTTTTTTAATATAATGGGGCCTGTGATTGAAATAGGAGGTTTTTTGGATGGATGAGAAGATAACATTTAGCCGCGGCACTTTTTTTCATGGGACGAAAGCGGATTTGAAGACGGGCGATTTTTTGACAAAAGGGTTTTTGTCCAATTATGCGGACAGGACGGCAAAATATGTTTATTTTGCGGGAACGCTGGATGCGGCTGTCTGGGGCGCGGAATTAGCGACTGGGGACGGCAGGCAGAGGATTTATGTTGTGGAGCCGGAGGGTGAGTTTGAAGACGACCCGAATGTGACGGATAAGAAATTTCCCGGTAATCCCACAAAATCTTACCGCACACAGGAGCCTTTGCGAATTGTTGGCGAGGTGGTCGGCTGGATCGGGCATTCGCCGGAGGTTCTGCAGAACATGAGGGAGAATCTGGAACGTCTGGATCGTATGGGAATTAAGGCAATTGAATAGTTTTTGTCACAGGTGTTGAGCATGACAGGTAAGAGCATCAGTCAGGATGACTGGTGCTTTTTGCGTGGAAGGGGGAGTCAGGAAATGGCTGCCCGAAAAAGTTCCTGGCCTATGGCTTTGTTTATCAAGTTTATAATTTCCATGCATCTAAATCCGCTGTATAATCATCTAATAGATGTAAACAGACAGACGGACCCCCCCGACCGGGCTTCCAAATGGAGGAAAGGATATGAGTATATTGGTGAAAAAGGCGCAGCAGGGAGATGCGGACGCCTTTATAGAATTAATAGAAAGAAACAAGATGACGCTTCAAAGAGTTGCGTATGGATATTTCAGGAGCGAGGAAGATGTGGCGGATGCCATCCAGGATACGATTTTGGACGCATTTGAGCATATGCATAAGCTGAAGAAACCGGAGTATTTCCGTACCTGGCTGGTGCGGATTCTTATGAACAACTGCAACCGGATTTATAACCAGAACCAGAAAAGCTGTACACTGGAAGAGCTGGCGGAAACGGCAGGGCACTGTTCAGGGACGGCGGACGTGGAGTTTCATGAGATGCTGCGTTCGCTTCCGGAGGATAGCAGGGTGATTTTTCTTTTGTACTATGGAGAGCAGTTTACCACCCGGGAGATCGGGCAGCTTTTGCATATGAAAGAATCCACAGTAAAAAGCCGCCTGCACAGAGGAAAAGAAAAACTCCGGGCGGAGATCCAGGTTGTTTGAAAGATCGAAACAGAATTTAAAATATTAAAACAGGAGCTGCGATATGAAACGTGAATACACAAAAAAAGAATACAGGCAAATATTAAGTATGGATCTGACTGAATCGGCGCTTGTAAGAAAGAAGATGCAGGGCGCTTATAAAAAGATCAAAATGCAGGAAAGAAGCGAAAGAAAAGTGCGCCAAAGCAAAGGACTGCGAAGAGTGATCACGGGTATGTCCGCGGTGGCGGCGTCACTGGTTTTAAGCGTAACTGTATGTGTGGCCAGTCCGGCGCTGGCGGCAAAGCTTCTCCTTATTGGAAATCTCTTTCAGACTGTCGGTAAGGATTCTGGCTATGCAGGTGACTTTGAAAAGAATGCGGTACAGCTTGTGACGCCGGACGATATACAGGAGGACGGCACAGTGGACAGTCCATATGTGCAGACGGATAACGGGATTACCTTTACTATTTCAGAGTGCAGTTACGAAAGTATGGCCATGTATCTGGCTGTCAGCCTGGAATCGGAAGAGGGGTTCAGCGAAGATATGCGGACGTTTGCCCGTTATGGTTCTTATGAAAAAACGGATGAATCTGAGATGTATGTTGATTACAGTGTTCTGTATATGTCCACCACGTCCACGGCGGATTTCTCCGCGTCGGGGAAAGGAACCTATGAAGGCGACCCGGCAGTCGGAACTTCTTCGCCCTATCATATCGAAGGTAAATTTGTGGATGACCATACGTTTGCCGGAATTATCCGCGTAGACCTGATGCATATGGGAACTTTGGATGAAACGGGCGGATGGAACATACTGGATAACGCGGAACTTCCGGAAGCGTTCGCCTATACGCTCCATGTGACGGATCTTTATGCGGATCCGAAAGGGGAGCATCTGTCCGGGAACTGGGATTTCTCACTGGACGCAAAGCTGAACCGTGATAAGACCATGCAAAAAGAGGTCAACGGGACGAATGAAGAAGGCGTCGGAATCGGAACCGTCACAAAGACCGATTATGAAGTATATGCCGACCTTGTGATTCCGGAAGGAAAGAACAGGGCAGACTATGTGGTAGTGATCTGTGACGCCGAAGGCAAACCTTTGGAATCGCAGGCCGAATATGTGGAGATCTATTCGACCTACGGAAGAGACTTGAGCAAACTGTATGTGTATGTGGTGGACGAGATGACTTACATGGATGAATGCAAAGGAAATAATTACCACAAACTGCCCGAAAAAGCAGTGTATCAGACAGAAGTGGTATTTTAATCAAATAATGCATGCAGATCCTTAGAAGGTGCGCTGCATGTATTCCCCCGGCACAGGTAGTAGCGGGCGCCTGTGTCGGGGATTGGATAATTCATGGTAAAAGGCGCCGTGCGGGCAAGAAGCTTCTGATTTTCCGGATGCAAAAGCAATACAGTCAGACCGGGCGTCCGGCGTTTTCTCAGGAAATCTTCCAGTTCTTCCGGAATTGTATTTTCTGCCGCAGTGCAGATTAATTGTGCGGAAGGATAGAGTATATGTCCCATGGCAAGCAGCGCGAAACAGTGACTGGACGGATAAGCGTCGGCTTCTTTGGCGAGATAGGAGAGGATCCGGTTCGTCTCTTCCTGCCAGGATGATTCTGCGGTCAGCATGGATAAATAAGAAAAGACATAAGCAGCGACTGAATTACCGGAAGGCAGGGCGCCGTCCACGGCCTCTTTGGGACGGCAGAGCAATTGTTCTGCATCCTTAGCATACAGATAAAATCCGCCGTTTTCATGGTCTGAGAAATACTGTACCATTTGTCTGGCAGCTGTTACGGCCTTTTCAAGATATGCCGCGTCCCATGTGGCCTGATATAATTCCAAAAGCGCCCAGCCGTAGCAAGCATAATCTTCCAGATTACCAAAATATGCGGCCTCGCCGTCCCGGTATCGGACATACAGACGCCCGTCGGGAGCGGTCAGGTGGGTTTCCAGAAAACGCTGGGCTTTTTTCGCGCAGGAAAGCCATTCAGGTTCCTGACAGAGAAAAGACGCTCTTGCCAGCGCGGCGATCATCAGGCTGTTCCAGGAAGTGAGGATCTTGTCGTCTTTGTGCAGGCTGGTGCGTGTGCGGCGGTATGCATACAGTTTATGACACAGTTCTTTCATCTGCGCATTTTTCTCTGTATTTTGTTCCGAAAGGTGCGGGATATTCTTTCCTTCAAAATTTCCCTCCTGGGTGATTCCAAAAAAGCGGCAGAAATCCGATCCGTCTTCTTTTCCCAGAACCGAATATACTTCTTCCTGCGTCAGGGCATAATATTTTCCTTCTATGCCGTCGCTGTCCGCGTCCTGCCCGCAGTAAAATCCTCCCTCATCATCCGTCAGTTCTCGGAGCACATAGCCGACCGTTTCCTGGACGACCGAGAGAAACCAAAGATTCCCTGTGGCCTGATACGCTTCGGCGTATGCATAGATCAGCAGTGCGTTGTCATAGAGCATTTTTTCAAAATGGGGGATCATCCACTGCCTGTCGGTGGAATAGCGGGAAAAGCCGCCGCCGATGTGGTCATAGATACCGCCCCGCGCCATACATTCCAGCGTTTTTACCGCGGTTTTTAAGGCTTTATCCTCCTGTTCCCAGGCAGCGTAGCGCATGAGAAACAACAGGTTATGGGGCATGGGAAATTTAAGGGTCTGGCCAAAGCCGCCCCATACAGGGTCAAAACTTCTATGAAGTTCTTCCGCGCCCCGGCGGATAAGTTCCAGGGAAGGCTCTGTATCAGAGGCGCTTTTCTTTGTCTGCAGGAAAGAAGAAATCTTTTCTCCCAGGGTGTAAAGTTTTTCCCTTTTATCCTTCCAGAGCTGTTCGATCTGAAGCAGCAGTTCGGAAAGTCCAAGCCGTCCATAGAGGGAATGCTTCGGAAGATAGGTTCCGGCGTAAAAAGGCTTCTGGTCCGGCGCCATCAGGATCGTCAAAGGCCAGCCGCCGGATCCGGTCATGGCCTGGCAGGCCGACATATAGACGGCATCCACGTCCGGGCGTTCTTCTCTGTCTACTTTTATGCTGATAAAAGAACGGTTCAGAATCCGGGCGATCTCTTCGTCCTCAAAAGATTCGTGGGCCATCACATGGCACCAATGACAGGTGGAATAACCGATACTTAAGAATATGGGTTTGTCTTCTTTTTTGGCGGCTTCAAAAGCCTGTTCACACCAGGGATACCAGTTGACAGGATTTTCGGCGTGCTGCAGAAGGTAGGGGGATTTTTGGTTTTTCAAAAGATTTGGCATGGCGTCTCCTTTTTGGTTCATAGTAATATGGTTATTATAAACCTTTTATAGGGGATTTAGCAGTGGTTTTTAAGAAAAATTTTATCAGAAACTCAGCCTGATTTACGCCCTATCCGCACCATGCAGCTTCCTTCAGTACGGATCTCTTCAAAAAATAATCTATACATGGAAATTAGTAATTGACACAGAATCTGACAGGCACTATCATTGGATGTATACTTACGAAGGCCTGAAAAGTAAATATAAATGATTTGTACAGGCTGATAACAAAAATAAAGCGGCATGAAGGATACTTAGAAAGGAAGATTATGGGAAATGGTGTCGGTAAGTATCATTATTCCGATTTGTAATGCGGAAAAAACGATCGGCAGATGCATCGACAGTGTTCTGAATCAGACATATAAAGATTATGAATTAATTTTGTTAAATGATGGCAGCACGGATGCTTCCGGGCAAATTTGTGATACTTATGCTGGAAAGGATATGCGTATCCGTGTGCTGCATAAAGAAAATACAGGTGTCTCCGATACAGATTTTCTATTTAACATGGAATATGTTCGCCATATCCGCAGTGCTTATGTACTAAAAATCCCGGTGTATTATTATGTAAAGACAAAGGGTTCTTTGGTCAAACAGGGAATCAGCATGAAAAAGACAATTCAGATGAAGCGCACAGTGTTTGCCCATTATAATGCTTTTTACAAAGACGTGTTCGGTGATGAAGATTATGAAAAGCGAAAGGGACAGATTTATCGCTTTTTATTTGATGTGGCCGATGACGGAATAGTATCATCCGTTCATATGCCGGGAAATTACAGGCTTGGCGATGAGCGTGGCAATGTAAGTGAGGGCGTGCAGCAGGGAGAGGGGGTTTTCTTTGACCTTTACAGAAAGAGGAAGCTGTGGGAAAAACTGTTTGAGACCGTAGCGATAAGGAATGACATGACGGTGGCAGATGTAAAGCTGCTGTATTGTCTCAGTCAGCCCCATAAAGACTGTACAGAAAAAGAAATTGCCGATGTTCTGCATATTTCCAGAAGGGCACTGTCTGCAGCAGTTCAGAAACTGCTGGCGCTGGAGATGATTGTGCTTCCGGAAAGGCAAAAAAGGAGAGTGAAAATAGAAAGCAAAGCAGAGGGGAAGCAACAGGAAAACCAAAAGAAAGCTGCCATGAAAGAATATACGGTAACGCAGGAAGCGGAAACTGTTCTGTCACAGATTTTGTTCCTGGAACAGATTTTGTATGAAGGTTTTTCAAAAGAAGAAATAGAAATATATGAAAAGCTGGATGGGAAACGAAAAGCAAAAATAAAAGAGACGCTTAGAATGTGAAAGGAGGGAAGCGGGGGGTATCAGTTTATATTAAAGATGCATGGAGATATTCCTGATTTTTATTGAAAATGAATTATACTATATTCATGTGGCAGAAGTGGCAAATGATAAACTTTTAAAGGTAGCGGCTATCTATGGTGCCAACGCAAGTGGAAAATCTAATGTGTATGATGCCTTTGAATATATGACTTACAATGTGTATGAATCCTTTAAATTTGGTGATGAAGAAGAACGGCGCAGGAAAACGGGAGATTCTTATCTGAAAAACCATGTGGAAATGCTCATGTATGGTAAAGAAGCAAGTAACCGAAAATAAGAGATAGACCGCCAGCACCACACTATTCCGAACAAAAGAAACCAAAGAGCAAAAGGCGCACCTTTATCCCTTTATCCTTTATACACTCCCAAGTATTTCATGCGGAGGGTGGCGGCTTAAAATGCTGTCACCCTCTGAATTATAAAAATGCAACTGTAAACCATCCTTTATGTCTTTATGCTACCCATATAAAATTTATATTTATCGAGTGCGGGTTTGTTTTCGGAATTGCCCCGGCGTGACATTGCATTTTTCCTTGAATATTTTTCCAAAATAACTAGGATTTTGGAAGCCGCAAGATAAACCAATATCAAGAACTGTTTGCTCTGTATTCGTGAGTAATCCGGCAGCTCTTGACAAACGATAGTCAAGAAGATAGTCAACAGGAGTTTTTTTAACAATTCCCTTGAAACAACGGAAACATTCACTTTTGCTGATATTGGCAGATTTCGCAATATCTTCAATCGTTATATTTTCAAAATAATGGGTATGGATATAGGACAGCATAAGACGGATACGTTGTTCTTGCAATGTTTCTACTTTTTGTATGTCTGCTATGTTCTCCATTTGTAAAAAACGAAAAAGTAACTGTCGCCATATCCTACAGACACTTTCCAAACATAAAAGCTCATAACCTGCAATGTTTTTATCCAGATTCAAAAAATCATACAGGCAATCCAGCAGTTTTTTATCTGCGTGATTGTCGTAAGAAAAAAACAGTCCAGGTGTTGGGTTTTGGAGAACTGGCTGAACATTATTTATATATATACTGCCCGCTAGCTGGAATGTAAAAAAATTGGATGGAAACAGACAGCAGGACATGACAGAACCGGGGCATTTTTGACGCACCATGTGTAATGTGTTCATATTCACAAATACGCCATCACCTTTATGCAAAATATGGGGTTTTTGTTCCATGTTTGCCTGATGGACAAAATACTCCACTTCCCCTTGCAGGATAACTGCAAATTCCACTTCATTATGCCAGTGGTAATTGACCTCCCCGTTAATAAAATTGTCAAAATAGTCTATGCAATAAGAAATAGGCAAAGAGTTATCTTGATAACAGACTTGTTCCAGCAAATTTTCAGTTACATTTACGGCTTGTCTTTTCATATCAACGTTCCCTTTCATAGAAATTCTGTACTATCCAAAGCCCTTTGCTATTTGGCAATATAGTTATATATTTTGAAATTATAATTGCTTTTAAATAGCAGAAATGACTTTATAATTATATCGAACCCACACAAAAAGATCAATCAAATAATAAATAGTACGGAGGTATAAAATGGATAAGGTGATAACAGAAACAAAATGGAACGGTTACAATTTCCAGTAGGTAAACGAAAGTAAGATGGAAGATATGGGGGATATTTTAGCCATATACGCACCAAGAAATACAGATTACTTTAATAGCCCGATTAAAGAACATGGTGCTTTTCCTGCCCCGATTGCCACGGTACAGATATTGTGCAGGGCGAAATAGGATTCCAAGTGGCACATGTAGATGATTGTTTTGCGTTTCATTATACGCTAAACGGTAAAGATTACCTTATGTCACGCATATTTACACTTCCAGTTGGCAAGACCATCAAAATCGGTTTAGAAGCACAGGCACCTAAAAGTGATGGCGGCTACCGCTATTTCAGTAATCTTTCAATCAGCAAAGAAAGAGTTTCAAATATCCGGGAGGGGAAATGAAATTATGGCTAAAGTAACAGATATGACAAAGGGGAAACCGGCGGTCTTGTTGCTTTCCTTTGCTTTCCCTCTTATTTTGGGAAATTTAGGGCAGCAACTATATATGATTGTTGATGCTATTATTGTAGGACGTGGCGTTGGGGTAAAGGCTCTTGCCGCCGTAGGTGCAACGGATTGGACTTACTGGCTAATCTTGTGGGTTATCCAAGCATTGACACAAGGATTTGCCACCCGTATTTCGCACCACTTCGGGGAAAGAAATTTAGCAAAGTTAAGAAAATCAATTACTATGTCCGTTTTCCTATGTGTGGGAATCGGAATCCTGTTGACAGTGCTTGCTTTGCTTTTAGTTGTTCCAATGCTCCACGTTTTAAAAACGCCTGCTGATATATTTGACGGGGCAAACTCTTATTTATTCACAATGTTTGCGGGTACATTGATTGTCATGGCGTACAATATGGCATCTGCCATACTTCGGGCTTTTGGGGATGGGAGAACGCCGCTTATCGCTATGGGGATAGCCGCAAGCACAAATATAGTCCTTGATTTATTATTTGTATTAGTATTCGGTTTTGGAATTGTCGGTGCTGCTATAGCCACGTTGATTGCACAGCTCATATCGTTTTTATATTGCCTTACCGTAATAAGAAAAATTGATTTTATAAAGACACAGCGCAATGATTGGCAATGGGATAGCCGTATTGTATATGAGTTATGTGCAATGGGATTGCCATTGGCTTTACAGCATGTTTTGATTGCCATAGGCGGGATGATACTACAATCAACAATAAACAGCCAAGGATTTGTGTTTGTTGCTGGGTTTACTGCCACAAACAAAATATATGGGTTATTGGAAAGTTCAGCATTTGCCCTTAATTATGCAACAACAACTTATATATCACAGAATTATGGAGCCGGATTGTATGATAGAATCCATAAAGGAATGAAAAGTGCTACACTCATTGGCATTATAATGTCTTTCTGCATTGCTGTTTTAATGATAGTGTTTGGCAGAAATATTTTGCAGTTATTTATTGATTCTTCAGACAGCAATGCTACAGATGTTCTTGCAATCGCATACCGTTATTTGGCTACCATGAGCACGCTGTTATTCTCATTGTATTTGCTGCACATTTACAGAAGTGCATTACAAGGTTTAGAAAATGCGTTTTGCCCTATGTTCTCTGGTATTATTGAATTTGCTATGCGTGCAGTAGCATCGTTGATATTTACAAAGATATGGGGCAGTGCTGTCATATTTTTTGCAGAAATTCTTGCATGGGTAGGAGCGGCGGTTTTTGTTATCGCAGCATATCTTGTAAAAGCAAAAAATATACCACGTTCACAAGACACAAAAAGTTTTTGTACTGAAACAAACTATGCCGAGTGTAACAGATAAGTGAAGTTTTTATTTTTCAGCATAAATGCAATAGTTAATCAAACACTGTCCCATGTGGGAGGGAAGCGGGGGGTATCAGTTTATATTAAAGATGCATGGAGATATTCCTGGTTTTTATTGAAAATGAATTATACTATATTCATGTGGCAGAAGTGGCAAATGAGAT
>CAJUMT010000020.1 GCA_910587495.1 uncultured Lachnospiraceae bacterium
CCGGGCCGCGGTGCTGGCCGGCATGGGGGAGAACCCGGAAGATGTGACGAAGGAAAGCCCCTACGCGCCGTTTTTCGCTATCGTTAGCAGCCCGCAGAGTTATACGACGCCTGCAGGCGCTCAGGTGGCGGCAGAAGACGTGGATCTAGTATCCAGGCTTTTGTTCATGCAGAAGATGCATAAGACATATCCGGGTACCGGAGCCGTCTGTACCGCGGCGGCGATCCGTATCCAGGGCAGCATTCCTTACGAGAAGCTTAATAGGAGCGCGGACAAGGCGCAGGTGGTTCGGATCGGCCATCCGGCGGGCGTGATGGATGTGGAGAGCGTCTGCCACGCAGAAGGAAACGATATTGTGATGGACAAACTGGCTTTCTACCGTACGGCGAGGAAGATCATGGACGGCATCGTATATGTACCGGAGACGGTATTTCACAGTGGGGACTAAAATGGGAAAAACGATAGCAGAGAAAATACTGGCGCGGGCGTCCGGGAAGAAGAGCGTGTCCGCCGGCGAGATTGTCTGGGCGGATATTGACAGAGCCATGATGGATGATATCCTGGGTCCCCGTGTAGAGATCGCAAAGAAGATAAAATACCTGGGAGACAAGGTGTGGGATCCGGATAAAGTAGTGATCATTTCGGATCATTATACGCCCCCCGCCAGCGAAAGACAGGCGGAGATTGTTAAATTCACCAGGGACTGGGCGAAAGCCTACGGTATCAACAAGTATTACGAATTTGCCGGACCCTGCCATCAGGTGATGGCGGAGACCGGCAACGTCTTGCCGGGAAGCGTGGTTCTGGGCACGGATTCCCATACCTGCATGGGCGGCGCGCTGGGCGCGTTTGCCAGCGGAGTGGGATCTACCGAGATGCTGGGCGTGCTGGTGACCGGCAAGACCTGGCTTAAGGTGCCCCAGACGATTAAAGTGGAGTGGACGGGCCGGCTGCCAAAAGGCGTGATGGCCAAGGATATCTCTTTGAAAACGATCGGGACGATCGGTCATGCCGGAGCCACTTATAAAGCGGTGGAGTACACAGGTGAGACAATCCGCGGCCTGTCCATGGATGAGCGTATGGCGATCACCAATATGGCGGTGGAGATGGGGGCCAAGGTCGGTCTGATGCCGGTGGACGAAGTGACAATAGATTGGCTGAAAGAGAGAGGCATCCGGGACTACCCGGTCTATGCAAGCGATGAAGATGCAGTGTATTGCCGGGAATATACCTTTGACGCGGCGGGGCTTAAGGCGCAGGTCGCCTGCCCCCACGGCGTGGATCAGGTGGCGGATGCGGCGGATGTAAAAGACACGCCCATTCACCAGGCGTACTTAGGTTCCTGTACAGGCGGGCGGCTTAACGATATCCGGCAGGCAGCCAAGCTTCTAAAAGGAAAGAAAATAGCCGGAGGGATACGGATGCTGGTATCCCCTGCATCTGCCAATATCTGGAGACAGGCAGACGAGGCGGGATATCTGCGTGTGCTCTCAGATGCGGGGGCGGTGATCCTGGCGCCGACCTGCGGCGTATGCGTCGGGCTGCACAGTGGACTGATCGCCTCCGGGGAGACGTGTATCTCGTCGAGCAACCGCAATTTCATCGGGCGCATGGGTAGTAAAGAAGGCAGGATTTATCTTGGGTCTCCGCTTACGGTTGCAGCGAGCGCAGTGACCGGACGGATCACAGACCCGGCGGAATTGATGTGAGGAAAAGTATGGAGAAAAGGACGGGCAAGGCCCTTAAATACGGAGACAATATCAACACGGACATTATTTCTCCTCCGCAGTATATGGAGCTAGGGATCGCGGAGGCTTCCGCTTACGCCATGAGTGCGGTAGATCCGGACTTTGCGAAACGGGTCGATGCCGGAGACATCTTTGTGGCGGAGCAGAACCTTGGTTCGGGTTCCAGCAGGGAGACGTCCCCTCTGACTTTGAAGTATCTGGGGATCTCCTATGTGGTCGCGAAATCTTTTGCGCGGATTTTTTACCGGAACTGTATCAATGTGGGCATCCCGGCGCTGGAATGCCCGCAGACAGATCGGATACAGGACGGCGACCGGCTGGCGGTTGACCTTAAAAAGGGGCGGATTGAGAATCTGACCAGAAATGAAAGCTACCATTGTGAGACGCTGCCGGGGCATATCCTTAAGATCATCGAGGCCGGAGGGCTGTTTGAATATCTTAAGCGCGGAGCGGAGCGGAACTTCAAATAGGAGGGTATATGGAATTTACAAGGGAATATGAAAATATGTGCTGTGTCTGCCGGACGAAAGGGAGCGGCCCGGCGCCGATCCCGCAGGACGGAGGTTATGACCAGGTCAAACAGGTCGATCAGATCAACGGCTTAAGCCACAGCGTCGGGACCTGCGCCATGAAGCAGGGCGCCTGTAAACTGACCCTGAATGTAAAAGAAGGGATTATACAGGAGGCGCTGGTGGAGGTCGTCGGATGCTCAGGAATGACACAGTCCGCGCTGATGGCGGCGGAGATCCTTCCGGGGAAGACGCTTTTGGAAGCGCTGAACACAGATCTGGTCTGCGACGCGATCAATGTGGCGATGAGGGAATATTTCCTGAATATGGCATACGGGCGCACGCAGACGGCATTTTCCAAAGGCGGGCTTCCGGTGGGCGCGGCGATGGAAGACCTGGGGGCGGGCGCAAAGACCCAGGTTGGGACAGGATACGGAACCCTTGAAAAAGGGCCGCGTTATCTGGAAGTGACCGAAGGCTATGTGACCAGGCTGGGCCTGGATGACCAGAAACGTATCATAGGATACGAGTATGTGAATATTGGAAAGATGATGGCATATATCAGAGAAGGCGAAGACGCAGGCCGGGCGCTGGAGCGCGCGAAAGGCGTATACGGACGGTTTAATGAGGCTGATAGCACCATCGATCCAAGAAAGGAGTAGGCAGGATGGCAGGCTTTGAGAATTATGAACAGAGAATAGAACAGATCGGGCGTTTTCTGGAAAAATATCAGATCGCGGATCTTTACGAGGCGAAACGGATCTGTGACGAAAGAGGGATCGACGTCTTCGGGATCGTAAAGGGGATACAGCCGATCTGCTTTGAAGACGCCTGCTGGGCATACACGGCAGGGGCAGCAGCGGCGCTAAAAAGCAGTGCCGGGACAGCAAGCGAAATCGCGCTGATCCTGGGCGAAGGGCTGCAGAGCTTTTGCATCCCGGGGTCGGTATCTGCAGAACGCGCGATCGGTATCGGGCACGGCAGGCTGGCCTCCATGATCCTCTCCGAGGATGTAAAATGTTTCGCTTTCCTCGCCGGGCATGAGAGCTTCGCGGCGGCAGAGGGGGCGATCGGTATCGCGCGAAGCGCCAATAAGGTGCGCAAAACACCTATAAGGGTGATTTTAAACGGTATGGGTAAGGATGCCGCGGATATCATTGCCCGTATTAACGGGTTTACATATGTAGAGACTTCATTTGATTTTGCGGAGGATAAACTGAGGATACTTTCCGAGACCGCCTACTCGGATGACGAGAGGGCGAATGTGCGGTGCTTCGGCGCTTTCGAGCCGAGGGAGGGAATCGCGATCATGGAGCATGAAGAGGTGGATGTATCGATCTCCGGAAATGCCACCCATATGATCCGTTTCCAGCATCCGGTGGCAGGCGCGTATAAAAAATACTGCAATGATAACGGGAAGCCGTATTTTGCCTGTGCGTCCGGCGGCGGTATCGGAAGGACGCTGAATCCGGACGACACATCCGCGGGTCCGTCTTCCTACGGACAGACGGATCTGATGAGCCGTATGTATGCGGACGCCACTTTTGCCGGGTCCTCCTCCGTGCCGGCGCATGTGGAGATGATGGGATTTGTCGGCATGGGCAACAACCCAATGGTCGGCGCTACGGTATCGGTGTCCGTAAAGATTAAGGACATAAAAGCATCCGAGTGATGGGGGAGCGGATCTATGGATTATAGTGTATTTGAAGCGGAAGAATGGAAGAAAAGGCCGGAGGAATCCGAGCAGGAGCATATGGAACGCGTCATCGGGGGAGCTCTGGCAGAAAAACCTGGAGGGAAACGATTAGTTAATGATATGTTGGGCGCGAAGCTTATCGGCTGTGACGCCCAGGAAAAGACGGTGACGCTGGAATTTTGTGTGGAAGCGTGGATGGGCAATCCCAACGGGACGCTGCACGGCGGGCTTCTTGCGACTGCTTCGGACATGACCATGGGGATCCTTGCCAGGTATTATAAACAGGCAAGGAACTGCGTGACCGTGCAGATGTCCGTGGATTATCTTAGGACTGTAGGGATTGGGAATAAGTTCCGCGTATGCGCCAAAGCGTTAAAGACAGGGCGCAGGGTGCTTTTTATGAGTGCAGAGGTGACGGACGCAGAGTCTTTGAAGGCGGCGGGAGAAGTGACTGCTGTATTTATGTAAGAGAAGAAAGGATCTTAATAATGAAAAACAGGAAAGAATACAAGCTGGCCGCGCCCCTTCAGATTGGGCGTATGGCCGTAAAAAACAGGATTATATTTCCTCCTATGAATACAAACCTTACATCGGAGGACGGGTATGTGACGCCGGAGCTGGAAGAGTATTATGTCCGCAGGGCGAAAGGCGGCGCAGGAATGGTCGTTCTGGAGGCGTCAACGATCGACGCGAATTCCCGCAATCATCCAAGGCAGCCTGTACTCTATGACAGGAAGCATGTGGCCGGATGGGCGAAACTGGTGGAGCGTCTGCACAGATACGACGTCCGAGTCTCCGTGGAGCTGGTGCATTATGGAAGCGAAGCATCGATTCCTCCCAGGGAATCTCCCTCCGGAATCACTAAATATAAAGACGAACCGGGAAGCATCCTGACAAAGGAGAGGATACTGGAAATCGAGCGGCAGTTTGCCTACAGTGCGAAACTTGCGAAGCAGGCGGGGATGGACTGCATTACGCTTCATGCGTGCCACGGCTATCTGCTGGCGGAATTTCTCTCCCCGGCATTTAATCAGCGTACAGATGAATACGGAGGATCTTTTGAGAACCGCTGCAGGTTCCTTTTGGAGACGATCGACCTTTGCCGCAAAGAAGTGGGTCCGGTATTCCCCATTATCGTCCGTTACTGCGCGGATGAGTTCCTTGTAGGCGGCAGGGGCATGGAAGACAGTGTAAAGCTGGCGAAAGTACTGGAAACACACGGCGTGGACGCGATTGACGTCTCCGCAGGACAGCCTTCCGCGTATTTGATGACGACGCCTCCTTATTGTTTGCCGCAGGGGAGGAAGATGCTTGTCCCCTATTCCGCCGCGATTAAAAAAGAGGTGAAGATCCCGGTGTTTACCGCGATCGGCATCCGGGAGCCGGAAGAGGTCGAAGAAATCCTCGCGCAGGGCATGGCGGATATGGTCATATTGGGCAGGCCGCAGTTGGCAGACCCTGATTATGTGAATAAAGTATTAAGCGGCAAAGGAGATACGATCCGCCATTGTCTTTCCTGCGAATTTTGCCTGGATACGCTGGATGACGACCGCCATATCTGCTGCGCGGTCAATCCGGAGACCGGGCGGGAAAAAGAATTTCCGCAGATACAGCAAGCAGATGTAAAGAAACGTGTCGTTGTCGTGGGCGGAGGCCCTGCAGGCATGGAGGCGGCGAGGGTGTCGAAGCTTCGCGGACATGAAGTGATTCTGTTTGATAAAAACGGTCGCCTGGGCGGGACTTTGAACGCGGCAAAGGTACCGCCTCATAAGGATCGGATCGGACGTCTGTCTCAGTGGTATATAAGACAGCTTAAGGATCTTAATGTAGACGTGCGCCTGAATACGGAAGTGACGGAGGAAAGCCTGGAGAAGCTTAAACCGGATGTGGTGTTCTTGGCGGCAGGCGCGCATTACATAAAAAGGATTCCCGGGAGCGACGGCCCGATCGTGATCAATGCGTTCCAGGCATTGACAAAGCCGGAGCAGGTAGGGTGCAAGATTGTCATCGTAGGCGGCGGTTCCGCGGGTGCGGAAGTGGCGGATTATTTCTCGGGCGCCGAGATCTCCCTGCGCGTCAGGGGAGCCAGCGAAGTGGGCGGAGAGATAATCTACGACCAGGAGAGGACGGGCGAAGCTACCGACAAAGATATCACGATCGTGGAGATGCTGCCAAGTATCTGCAGCGATGTGGACGTGTTCTGTAAGGATCTGGTGTTAAAGACGCTGGAAGCAAACGGAGTGAAGATGAACCCGGGCTGCCGCGTGGACGAGATCAACGAACAGGGAGTACGCGCATACAACATGGAAAAGCAGCAGGAGCTGTTCTTCCCGGCGGATACCGTGATTTTGGCAGGCGGCCTGCGCTGCAATTATGAGAATGAATTTATAAATAAAGATTATAAGGTCATCCGCGTAGGCGACGCGATCCGCGCGGGTAAGATCAAAGACGCGATCTATACTGCTTACTGCCAGGCGCGCGAGATCTGATTTCTTTGATGATCAGGCGGACGAACAGGCGGATGTACAATAGAAGCAATGTTCTTTCATAACCGGCACTTTCTTACCAACACGGGAATCGGCGGATGGTTCGGGCGGTTATAATAAGAAGAAAGTATAACCAGATATTTTTTGGGGTCCAGCTCTTTTAAATAGCCAAGAAGCGCGTCCCGTTCTTCAAATCCGCTGTCGCCGCCGCTGTAAATACACAGGCTTAGAAGCCCGTCCGGTTTTAGTAAAGACAGGCTTTGCTCCACGGCGGCAATGCTGGTGGAAGGGCGGGTGGCCAAAGCATGGTCGCCTCCGGGGAGGTAGCCGAAATTAAAGACGATGCAGCTTATGCTGCCTGCGTCTGCATATTGCTCCATATGGCTGTGGGAATCCAGGATCAGCCGGTAATTATCCGGTACGCCTGCTTCCAACAGCCTTTTTTGCGTATTTTTAAGCGCTGCTTCCTGGATATCAAAAGCCAGTACCTGCCCCTGGGTTCCCGCCAGGCGGCAGAGAAGTTCTGTGTCGTGCCCGTTGCCCATGGTGGCATCGATACACAAATCACCCGGCTTTACCTGCGCCGCGATAAAATGGCGGCACCATTGTGTAATCTGATACATGGCTTGATTCCTCCTTTGTTTTTATTTATCATAACACAAAATGTCTGTCCATAACAACTTGAAACGGAAGTTCCTGTGTGCTATGATGGGTATTATCAGGTAAGGGAAGGGGGGCGCCGATGGCAAGAAGAAAAAGAGAGAGGCTGATCTTATTAAATGCGTATGGATTGGACACTAACCTTCTGGTCGTGTTGTTTTTTATTATGGTTTTTGGTTTTATCATGATTTACAGCGCCAGCTATTATTCTTCCGGTTTGAATAAATCATATGGTTACGATTCTATGCATCTTTTGAAAAGCCAGGTTATTTACAGTATACTGGGGATTATTATGATGTTGGTGGTATCCTGTGTAAACTATCATTTTTGGAGTTATTTTGCCGTGTTAGGCTATCTGGGCTGTGTTGTGCTGATCATGCTTTTGAAGGTGCCCGGGCTTGGCGTTACAGTGAAAGGAGCTACCAGGTGGCTGAAATTAGGGCCGGTGCAGTTTCAGGTGGCGGAGCCGGTCAAACTAATTATGATTGTTTTTATGGCGGCTTTAATTGTGTCCAGGAGGCGGTATTTGAAAAGCTGGCTTTCCATGGTGCGTATGGTGATTCCTTCCGGAATTATAGCGGTGCTTATATGGAAGATTAGTGATAATATGAGTACGGCGGCTATCCTTTTAGGGACGGCGGTTTTCATGATCTATGTGGTGCATCCGGAGCAGTGGAAATTTATTGTATGTGCCCTGGGCGTGGTTGCTGTGGTGGCGATAGTTATTCATTATGTAAAAGGCCTGGACCCGCTGCAATTGCAGGAAGGAGATTTCCGTTTCGCCCGTATACGGGCGTGGCTGGAACCGTATGAATATGAACAGGACACGGCTTTTCAATCTTTGCAGGGTGTATATGCCATCGGTTCGGGAGGACTCTGGGGAAAAGGTTTGGGCAACAGCATCCAGAAGCTGGGGAAAATACCGGAACCTTATAATGATTATATATTTGCAATTATCTGCGAAGAACTGGGAATTTTCGGGGCGGGGCTTATTATATTGCTTTTTATTTATCTTTTATACCGTATTTACACCGTGTCCCAGACAGCGGAAGATCTTTTGGGCCGTATGATTTCCATCGGAGTAATGTCTCACATTGCCCTGCAGGTGATTTTGAATCTTCTGGTAGTGACCAGACTTTTTCCCACCACAGGCGTGACGCTGCCATTTTTCAGTTATGGCGGTACGGCGACAGTATTTCTTCTGATGGAGATCGGGCTTGTGTTGAATGTGAATAAATACAGCGTCCGCAAGAGGCTGGACGCCATGCGGCAGTCCGTATAATATATTAAATATAAGGAGCTTAGGCTATGTATCGTGAACATACAAAGACAGTAAAGATCGGAGACAAAGTGATCGGGGGCGGCCACCCGGTCCTGATTCAGTCCATGACCAACACCAGGACGGAAGATGTGGAAGCCACGGTTGCCCAGATCGAAAGACTGACAGCGGCGGGCTGTGAGATCATCCGCTGTACGGTGCCGACTATGGAGGCGGCCCGGGCGTTTAGCGAGATCAAAAAAAGGATTCGCATTCCTCTGGTGGCGGATATTCATTTTGACTATAAGCTTGCCATAGCGGCGATAGAGAACGGAGCGGACAAGATCCGTATTAATCCGGGCAATATCGGCGGTGCGGACAGGATCAAAGCGGTGGTGGAAGCCGCCAGGGAGCGGAATATTCCCATACGGGTGGGGGTCAACAGCGGGTCGCTGGAAAAAGAACTGGTGGAAAAGTACCATGGCGTCACAGCCGAAGGACTGGTAGAGAGCGCGCTTGATAAAGTAAAGATCATAGAGGATTTAGGCTATGATAATCTGGTCATCAGCATCAAATCTTCCAATGTCTGTATGTGTGCCAAAGCTCATGAACTGATCGCCGAAAAGACGGCATATCCGCTTCATGTGGGCATTACAGAGGCAGGAACGCTGTTTTCGGGGAATATAAAATCTGCCGTAGGACTGGGTATTATCCTGCATCAGGGGATTGGAGACACAATCCGCGTATCTCTTACAGGCGATCCGGTGGAAGAAGTAAAGTCTGCCAAACTGATTCTTAAGACGCTGGGGCTTCGCACCGGCGGCATTGAGGTGGTATCGTGTCCCACCTGCGGCAGGACAAAGATAGATCTGATTTCTCTTGCCAACCAGGTAGAAACGCTGGCTGCTTCTTATCCTCTGGATATTAAAGTGGCGGTGATGGGCTGTGTGGTCAACGGCCCCGGCGAGGCCAAAGAAGCGGACATCGGTATTGCAGGCGGTATAGGCGAAGGACTGCTGATCAAACATGGTGAGGTTGTCAGGAAAGTTCCGGAGGACGAGCTGCTTGATACACTCCGCTATGAATTGGAGAATTGGAACGCATGAAAGAAAAGCCTTTTTTTGACGTATTCTGCACCCTTACGCTGGAAGGACAGCTGCAGGCGCTTTTGGAACAGGTGGTAGTGACAAAAGTGTCTATGAGTCCTGCGCAGGATGTGCTAAGGGTTTATATTACCAGTAAGAAGCTGATTGCAAAAGATCAGCTTTTTCAGTTGTCAAAACAGATACAAAGACAGATCTTTGGATACCGCAGAGTACAGGTGTATATCTTTGAGACCTTCCGTCTCTCTGAGCAGTATACGCCGAAGAAACTCTGGGATGTCTATGAAGAGAGTGTATTAAAAGAGCTGGAAGTATACAGCCCTTACAAACGGAGCATTATGAAAAAAGCCCGGATGGATTTTCCGGATGAAAACACGGTGAAGATGGGTATTTCTGATAAAGTTTACGACAGAGAAGCCGTTGATGATCTTCTGCGTATTCTTGACCGGGTATTTAATGAGCGCTGCGGCTTCGACGTACGGGTAGATGTGGAATATTTGGAGCAGGACAACACGGCTCTTGAAAAAAGCCAGGCTGTCTTGCAGAAGAAGATAGAATTTTTGACAGAAAACCTGCGTATGGAAAAAACTGCGCAGGTGCAGATGCAGCCAAAGAAGGAAGAAGTTCTGCCTAAGGCAAAAGCGCCGTCACCGAAGAAAAAGAATGCAAAAAACGTACTTACGCCCATGAGACGTTCTGACGGACCGAAATTTTCCGGTTATCGAAGGAACGATAACCCGGAAGTACTTTACGGAAGGGATTTTGAAGATGAACCCATCCCCTTAGAGCAGGTAGTCGAAGAGATGGGAGAGATTACTTTTAAGGGTAAGATCCTGAAAACGGATGAGCGGGAGATCCGGGGAGAGCGGACGATCTTTACAATTACGGTCACGGACTTTACGGACACAATCCGGGTGAAGATGTTCACAAAAAATGAATTTCTGCCTGATCTGAAAGAAAAGCTTTCTGCAGGAGGATTCGTAAAGATCAAAGGAATGACCAGCATTGACAGATTCGACCACGAGTTATCCATAAGCTCTGTGACAGGTATTAAAAAAACGGCGGATTTTACCACTGCCCGCATGGACTATGCCTACAAAAAAAGAGTGGAACTGCACTGCCACACAAAGATGAGCGATATGGACGGGGTGACAGACGCTTCCACACTCCTGAAAAGAGCGAAGGCGTGGGGGATGCCGGCGCTTGCCATTACGGATCACGGATGCGTGCAGGCATTTACGGAGGCCAGTCATACGATTTCCAAAGATGAAGAATTTAAAGTAATCTACGGAGTAGAAGGCTATCTGGTGGACGATGTAAAAGAGGTGGTGGAAAATGCAAAAGGACAGGACTTAAACGGCGCTTATGTGGTCTTTGACCTGGAGACGACCGGCCTGAACGCCGAAAAAAACCGTATCATTGAGATTGGGGCGGTTAAGGTGGAGAACGGTCAGGTCACGGACCGTTTTAGTACATTTGTAAATCCCAAAGAGCCGATTCCTTTTGAGATTGAAGATCTGACCAGCATAAATGATGAGATGGTCATGGATGCTCCGGTGATCGAAGAAATTCTGCCGAAATTTCTGGATTTTTGCAAAGGGTGCGTCCTGATCGCCCACAACGCTTCTTTTGATGCGGGATTTATTCAGGAAAATTGCCGCAGGATGGGAATAACTACGGATTTCACGGTAGGCGATACTGTGGCTATGGCGCGGCTTCTTCTTCCGGCGCTTAATAAATTTAAATTGGATAATGTGGCGAAGGCGCTGAACATTTCTCTGGATCACCATCACCGGGCGGTGGACGACGCGGCCTGTACCGCGGAGATTTTTATTAAATTCATACGGATGTTTCAGGATAAAGACATTCATACATTGGATGCGGTGAATGAATTAGGGCGGACGGATAAAGAGAAGATTAAAAAACTTCCCACCTATCATATTATTATTCTTGCAAAGAACGATATCGGGCGGGTGAATCTGTACCGGCTGGTATCCATGTCCCATCTTGATTATTTTGCCAGGCGTCCCCGGATTCCAAAAAGCGAGCTGGCAAAGTACAGGGAAGGGCTGATCATAGGTTCTGCCTGCGAGGCGGGAGAACTGTACCAGGCCATTCTTCGGGGCGCGCCCGGGCAGGAGATCGCCAAAATCGTAGAATTTTATGATTATCTGGAAATACAGCCTCTGGGAAATAATGCGTTTATGCTCCGGGACTCTAAGATACCCGTACATTCGGAGGAAGATTTAAGGGAAAATGTCCGCAGGATCGTCCATTTGGGAGAAGAATTTGGAAAGCCGGTGGCGGCCACCTGCGACGTACATTTTATTGATCCCCAGGACGAGGTCTATCGAAGGATTATCATGACGGGCAAGGGGTTTTCCGATGCGGATCAGCAGGCGCCTTTATTCTTGCGGACCACGGAGGAGATGCTGGAAGAATTTGCGTTTCTTGGTTCTGAGAAAGCGGAGGAAGTGGTGGTGGCCAACACAAACAGGATCGCGGATATGTGCGAACACCTCTCTCCGGTGCGTCCGGATAAATGTCCGCCGGTCATACCGGACTCGGATCAGACCCTTCGGGATATCTGCTACGATAAAGCCCATGAAATCTATGGAGAAGATCTCCCGAAAGTGGTGACGGAGCGGCTGGAGCGGGAGCTTAAATCCATTATCGGAAACGGTTTTGCGGTTATGTATATTATCGCGCAGAAACTGGTGTGGAAATCTAACGATGACGGTTATCTGGTGGGTTCAAGAGGCTCTGTGGGATCGTCCTTTGTGGCGACCATGGCAGGGATCACGGAGGTGAATCCTTTAAGCCCTCACTATATTTGTCCCCACTGCCATTACAGCGAGTTTGACTCTGAGGACGTAAAAAAATTTGCCGGCATGGCAGGATGCGATATGCCGGATAAGGATTGTCCGGTATGCGGAAAGAAACTGACAAAAGAAGGGTTTGATATTCCCTTTGAAACATTTCTGGGTTTTAAGGGGAATAAGGAACCGGATATTGATCTGAATTTTTCCGGAGATTATCAGTCGAAGGCTCATAAATATACGGAGGTAATCTTCGGGGCGGGGCAGACCTACCGGGCGGGAACTATCGGTACGCTGGCGGATAAAACTGCATTTGGTTATGTAAAAAAGTATTATGAAGAACGGGGCATGAGCAAGCGAAACTGCGAGATTGACCGGATTGTCGTGGGCTGTACGGGAATACGCAGGACTACGGGGCAGCATCCGGGCGGTATCATTGTTTTGCCCATCGGGGAGACAATCTATTCTTTTACACCTGTGCAGCACCCGGCCAACGATATGAAGACGGACATTGTGACGACCCATTTTGATTACCATTCCATCGATCATAACCTCCTGAAACTTGACATATTAGGCCATGATGATCCCACCATGATCCGTATGCTGGAAGATTTGACAGGGATTGACGCCAGGAAGATTCCGCTGGACGACAAAGAGGTCATGTCTTTGTTCCAGAATACGGACGCCCTTGGTATCAAGCCGGAGGATATCGGAGGAACGCAGCTGGGGTCGCTGGGGATACCGGAGTTTGGCACGGAATTTGCCATGCAGATGCTGCTCGATACCCATCCGACCCATTTCTCGGATCTGGTGCGGATCGCGGGGCTTGCCCACGGGACGGACGTGTGGCTCGGCAACGCGCAGACATTGATTCAGGAAGGTAAAGCGACGATCTCTACCGCCATCTGTACCCGTGACGATATTATGACATATTTGATCGGGATGGGTATGGACAGCGAGCAGTCTTTTACGATTATGGAAAGCGTCCGTAAAGGAAAAGGGTTGAAGCCTGAGTGGGAAGAGGCCATGAAAGCTCACAACGTGCCGGACTGGTATATCTGGTCTTGTAAAAAGATCAAATATATGTTTCCTAAAGCCCACGCGGCGGCCTATGTGATGATGGCATGGCGGATCGCCTACTGTAAGATCAATTATCCGCTGGCTTATTACGCGGCGTATTTCAGCATCCGAGCCTCGGCGTTTGATTACGAGATTATGTGTCAGGGCAGAGAACGGCTGGAACGCCATATAGAGGATTATAAACAAAGAAGTGATACGCTGACCAAAAAAGAACAGGATACTCTAAAGGATATGAAGAGCGTGCAGGAGATGTACGCCCGGGGTTTCGAGTTTATGAAAGTGGATATTTACCGGGCGGAGGCTCATAAGTTCCAGATCATTGACGGAAAGCTGATGCCGGCTCTGTCCACAATTGAAGGACTGGGAGATAAGGCGGCGGATCAGCTCTGTGAAGCGGCGGCCAGGGGGCCATTTTTATCCAGGGATGATTTAAGAGACAGAAGCAAGCTAAGTAAGACCGTCATTGACCTGATGGGGGATCTGGGACTTCTGGGGGGACTGCCGGAATCCAATCAGCTGTCGCTGTTTGATGTGGTGTGAGTTTCAAATTGTATGGAGCAATCGAGGAAATCATTCGATTGCTCTTTTTGTCTTATTTTTAAAATTTCTTAAGATTCTCTTAATATCATTGACACTATTATATTATACAGTATATAATATTATAAAATAACATAGTAAGGAGAAGGACGGCATGGTATTTAACACAGGCGCAGCGCTCCTGGATGCAATTGTATTGGTCGTCGTGTCCATGGAAGCGGAGGGGACTTACGGATACAAAATTACGCAGGACGTCCGAAAAGCTATAGAGATTTCGGAATCCACTCTCTATCCTGTTTTGAGAAGGCTTTTAAAGGACGGATGTCTGGAAGTATATGATATGGAATTTGGCGGCAGAAACCGCAGATACTATAAGATCACCGAAGCAGGGACGGCGCAGCTTAGCCTGTACCGGTCGGAATGGCAGAGTTATGCGGCAAAAATTACCAAAATATTTACGGGGAGAAGTGAAAAATGAACAGAGAGCGATTTATGAAAGAACTGGAACAGCTTCTTCATAGCCTTCCGCAGGACGAACGGCGGGAAGCGATCCAGTTTTATAACGACTATTTTGACGATGCAGGCCCGGAGAACGAAGCGCAGGTCATAAAAGAGCTGGGAAGTCCCTCACAGGTGGCGCAAACCATCCTCAATGGTTCCGGAGAGGATGGTGAATACACTGAGCGGGGATATAAAGACACACAGTCCGGAAACTTTCAGGAGATGCCTGCGGACGTCTATGATATGGATCTGAAAGAAAAAGAAAAGGTCCGCAGCCGGAATAATCCTGATTTTTGGAAGCTTTTATCCGTTTTTTTACTGTGTATCCTGCTGCTCCCGATTATTATTCCTCTGTTTCTGGCGGTGATCGGCGTAGCGATTGGCATACTGGCGGGTATTGTGGGCATTGCCATAGGAGTTATAGCGACGGCGGTGGCACTGCCGATCGCAGGAGTCCTGCTTATGATGGTGGCGTTTTACAATTTGTTCTTTTCTCCCGCTATCGGCCTTACGCTGGGCGGAATCGGATGTGTGCTGCTTTCTGTAGGTATCCTTATATTTTTACTGGCTGTATGGATGTGCAAGGCGCTGATTCCATGTTCGATCAGAGTGCTTGTGGCTATGATCCGCTATCCTCTTAGAAAGGCAGGTATTGTAAAATGAAAATAATAACAAAGATTTGCTTTATTCTGAGCATGGCGCTGCTTTTGCTGGGTGTTGCCGGCATCGGCGTCGGAGCGCTTATGGGGGTAACGCCTTCCCGGCTTATAAATGAAGGAAGATATCCCGGAAGGCTTTGTCGTCTCCCCAAATTGGAGGTAGATGCGCCGGACAGCATTCCGTCTCTGTCCGGAAATAATCCTACACAGTCGGAGGAATACTATGAATTTGGGGATATTGAAAACCTGGAACTGGATCTTGGTCTCTGTGAGCTACAGTTTCATACCCACAGTGAAGACCATATTGCCGTCTGTGCGGATAATACAAAAGACTATTTTACATGTCGCCAGAGCAAAGATACGCTGATCCTGAAAGACGACCGTCCCACGCTCACCATAAGCGACAGCATGAAAAACGCGCTTATACTGGATATCTATCTGCCGGAACAGGAATATGATGAGATCGATATTGATATGGGCGCCGGCAATATAACGCTGGATCTTCTGTCGGCGGACAGCTTCAAGATCGACAACGGCGCGGGCAATGTAACCATGCACACACTGACCTGCGAAGATCTGGCCGTGAATACCGGTGTCGGAGAACTGCAGGCGGATTCGCTCCAGGTATCCGACACGGCGGATATTGAGGTTGGCACAGGAAACATTACGATCTCGCAGTTTGCAGGGGAGAACTTAAACCTGGATTGCGGCGTGGGAAATGCGCAGGTCACGGCTGACGGCAGGGAAGAAGACTATGATTATAAAGTTCAGTCAGGCATTGGAAGCGTATGTTTGAACCATCAGACGCAGGAATACACAGGGCATCATTATGGTTTCCATCACGAAGATTCCTCTTGTATAGAATCCAGGAAAGGCGTCGGACGACAGCTTTCTATTGTTTGCGGCATGGGTACTGCAGAACTGAATTTTTCAGAATAATAAGAAAGGAAATGGTATTATGGAAAAAAGACTGACAAAATCATCATCCAACCGAATGATCAGCGGCGTCTGCGGCGGAGTAGGAGAATATTTTCACATTGATCCTACTGTAATCCGGCTTATATGGGCGATCCTTACTTTCTGCGGCGTAGGCAGCGGGATTCTGGTTTACATTATCGCCGCGGTGGTAATACCGGAAGATTAAAAAAGTTCTTTCCTTTTATGCAAAGCCGCATTATAATAGAACTGGTTTCTTAAAAAAGAATGTGAAACAGCTTACCCCCTCTCAGTGCCGGAAGGATTTCAAGACGCATGCATTTGGCGGCTGGAAATTCTTCCAGGTACAGGGCGCTGAGAGGGAGTAAGCGGGACTATTATTAGGAGGACTTTTATGGGCGGCTTTTTTGGAGTTGCGTCAAAGGAAGACTGTATCTTTGACTTGTTTTTCGGAACGGATTATCACTCGCATCTTGGTACAAGACGGGGCGGAATGGCTGTATATGGAAAGAAAGGATTTGACCGTGCCATTCACAATATAGAAAACTCACCTTTTCGGACAAAGTTTGACAAGGATATGAGACAGATGAAAGGGTATCTGGGAATCGGGTGTATTTCCGACTACGAACCGCAGCCGTTGATCATCCGTTCCCATCACGGTACTTACGCCATTACCACCGTAGGCAAGATTAACAATACAGAAGAAATCACAGAAATGATCTATAAAAATGGCAATACTCATTTTCTGGAAATGAGCGGAGGGGATATAAACCCCACCGAACTGGTCGCAGCCATTATTAATCAAAAAGAAAACCTGATCGACGGCATCCGTTACGCACAGGAGCTGATCGAAGGTTCCATGACTTTGATGCTAATGACCCCCAAGGGGATCTATGCTGCCAGAGACCGCATGGGACGCACACCTGTCATTATAGGGAAGAAAGAGGACGCTTATTGCATCACTTTTGAAAGCTATGCTTATTTGAACCTGGGATATGAAGATTATAAAGAATTAGGACCGGGGGAGATCGTCATTGTTACGCCGAAAGAGGTGCATACCCTGTCGGCTCCCGGCAAAAATATGAAGATATGTACCTTCCTTTGGGTCTACTATGGATATCCATCCAGCTCCTATGAAGGTGTCAACGTGGAGCAGATGCGCTACAACTGCGGTGAAATGATGGCAAAAAGAGACGATGCAAGTCCGGATATCGTTGCCGGTATTCCAGATTCCGGCACCGCTCATGCAGTGGGTTACGCCAATGAATCCGGCATACCTTTTTCGCGGCCTTTCGTGAAATATACGCCCACATGGCCCCGTTCTTTTATGCCTACGATTCAGAATAAACGGAACCTGATTGCAAAGATGAAGCTTATTCCCATCCATCAGCTGATTAAAGATAAAAGTCTTTTGCTGATCGACGACTCTATCGTCAGAGGCACGCAGCTTCGGGAAACCACAGAATTTTTGTATCAGAGCGGCGCCAAAGAGGTACATATCCGTCCGGCCTGCCCGCCGCTTGTATACGGATGCAAATACTTAAACTTTTCCCGTTCCACCTCTGATATGGACCTGATTACCAGAAGGATTATCTCCCGGCTGGAAGGTACGGAGGAAGTACCTGATAAAGTTCTTAAGGAATACGCAGACCCTAATTCGGAAAAATATGCGGTCATGGTGGAAGAAATCCGAAAAGAGCTGAATTTTACTTCTTTACAATATAACCGCCTGGACGATATGCTGGATTCGGTAGGGATTGATCCATGTAAGCTTTGTACTTACTGTTGGAACGGAAAGGAATAACAATTATAAAATAAGGAAAGCTTCAGAAAATCTTCATAAAATTATGTGGAAAATATTCAGTTTCTCCTGTTATGCTGATAGAAAATAAAACCTAGATAAGGAGTTTTACAATGTACTTATTCAGCAGATTCTTCGGGATCGGGATGGACTGTTTATCCAGCATGATCCTTTTAAGCCCAGCCGTCTTAGTGATCCTTAAATTGTCAGGCCGTAAGATTGTAAGTACACACACTGTATTGCTTTTACTGTATGTGTGTGTACTTGCGGGAATCTATTCTGTGACTGGCCTGCCCGATATCAGATACAGTAACTTTGAGCCAACCCTGAATCTAATCCCCATGGCGGATCTTTTGAGCAGTCCCGAACAGTATCTTATGAATATACTAATGTTTCTGCCGGTGGGGTTTTTGCTGCCGCTTTTGTGGGATCAGTATAAAGACTTAAAACAGGTACTTATTTTCAGCTGCTTTCTAACATTGTTTATTGAGCTTGCGCAGGTATTTACGTTCCGTACGACAGATATTGACGATTTGCTGACGAACCTTTTAGGTGCGGTGATCGGCTATTTTATGGTCAGTCTGCCTGCGAAAAAACGGAATTTTCTCCTTCCTGTCGGCATCCGCAATGACTATGAGGAAGGACATGGGCAGTGGAGCTACCTGCTTCTGCTTGTCTTTCAACAGTTTTTTATCCAGCCGTATTGGTTCGCTTTTTTCTGGGATACGCTTTTGTAGTTTGAGGTTTTGCCTGTATCCTGCCCAGCACATGGATGGTGCATGCGTCTGTAAAGACCATCTCCCAGCCGTGTGCCTGAAAGATTTGCTGCACGATCCGAAGCCCCATAATATGTGGGGCTTTTTCTGTGCCTGAAAGTTCACCGGTGAGGGCGCGGATTACCGTATCAGGGATACCGCAGCCGTCGTCGGATACCTGAAAACAGATACCGTCTTTTTGGGGATAGGCGGTCACAGTGACAGTGCAGCCGTTTTTATTGTGGCTTATGCTGTTCTGGATCAGATTGGTAAAAGCCCTTGAAAGAAGAGCAGTATCCCCTTCCAATGTGATCTGTTCCACATCCGGATCGATATACAGGTCGATCCGGTAGTTTTCTGAAAGTCCCTGGTTATAAAAGTTGCTGACCACGGTCCGAAGCAGGCCGGAAGGTTTGAAAGAGGCGGGCCGTAAGGGCTGCATATTATATTCCAGTTTGGAAGTCAGGTTCAGATCTTCGATCAGGTGTTTGATCTGAAGGCTTTGGTGTTCTATGATCCTGGCTTTACGCCTTTGCTCATCAGACAATGTACCGTCGCTTTTTAAATCGCTGGCATACCCCATGACCAGAGAAAGGGGCGTGCGGATGTCATGGGAAACGCCGCTGATCCAGGCGGTTCTGGCGTTATCTCTTTGTTCCAGCTTTTTTTTCTGGCGGCTTAAGAGATCGGAGGTCTGGTTTAGCTGTTTCGCCAGAAGTTCTGTCATGCCTTTTTCGGGCAGATGAATCGGGTGCTGATCGGAGAGTTCCTGAATACCGCCTGCCAGCAGTTTTAAAGAGCGGTAAAAGCGGATACCGAAGAAAAGCACCATGCCGAGGATCAGGAGCAGATTGGCGATCAGAGTGACCGGTATCATAAATAGAATATATTTAATCATATGGGCGGAATCGCTGAAATTTTGCTTCCAGACGGTGCCTCTGGGCCATGCGATGACCAGGAGGCCATAGTCCGTAATGCGTGAAGTGACAGGATAATCATCCAGATACCATTTGCTGAAGGCCGCAACCTGGCTGACTGTATAAGTATGGTTTAAGTTCTCCGGCAGTTTCCAGTTCCAGACGACTTTTCCCTCATCGTTTAAGACCATGGCCCATACATTATTTTCTTCCAGGGAACTGTATCCGTTTTCCGACAGGTATAGCTGCCCGTCCGACAGGGACAGTTCTTCGGCCAGTGTACGGATATTTGAAACGGAACGGTTGCTGGACTGTACGATACGAAAGCCAAGGATAACATAGAGAAATACATTTAAAAATAAAGTGACCAGAAGCATGATAAGGGCGCTGATCAGATACCGGGAGATGATTTTGGACAGATTTTTCATGGCCTGGCAGAATCTCCTTTCGTCAGCTTATACCCCAGGCCGCGGACGGTCAAAAGCCATATTGGGTGGGAGGGGTCTTCCTCGATCTTTTCCCGGAGCCTTCGAATATGGACCATCAGCGTATTTTCATAGCCATAATAATTTTCTCCCCAGACCGCGTCGGATAAGGCGTCAAAGGTGACGATATTTCCCCGGTTTTCATAAAGCTTGGTCAGCAATGCGAGTTCTTTGGCTGTCAGATTCAATTCTCCGTCTTTTGTCAGGACGACGCCCCGCTCCAGATAGACCGTGCGGTTCCCTAAAGGCAGGCCGGGAGGCTCCTGGCCTTTATGGAAGCGGGAAAAATAAGTTCTCTTTAAAACTGCTGTCAGGCGCAGAACCAATTCGTCCGGAAGGAACGGCTTGGTGATATAGTCGTCTGCGCCCAGCCCCAGTCCTAAGAGGCGGTCGTTATCTTCATCCTTGGCGGATAAAAAGAGTACAGGGGCGTCGGACGACAGCCTGAAATCCCGCATCAGAGAAAAACCGTCCCCGTCCGGCAGCATGATGTCCAGTACGATCAATTCCGGAAAGAAGCTCTGAAACAGTTCTCTTGCCTGCCCGCAGTTTTCAGCCGTTCTGACAGACATGAATCCTCTGCGAATCAGTATATTTTTCAGCATATCCAGAATGTCCGGGTTGTCATCCACCAGAAGGATTCTGGCTTCGTGTATATGATTCATAAAGTACCTCTTATTATAGTTCCGCTCCGCACCGGAAGCGCCCGGGGGAGATCAATTCCCGACCGCCTGCGGCGTCCGCTCGTTGATCTGGGCGCTTCCGGTGCTACGCTGATTACAGTTCCGCTCCGCCCTGGAAGCGCCCGGGGGAGATCAATTCCCGACCGCCTGCGGCGTCCGCTCGTTGATCTGGGCGCTTCCGGTGCTATGCTGATTACAGTTCCGCTTCGCCCCGGGAGCTGTTTCTTCTATTATATATGTTTTTCTTTTGCGTGTCAGGGCGTTTGATAAAAATTAAGGAAAATGTAAGGAGAGCTTCATCCTTAAGTAAGCTGTCAGGTGTATGATCGGGATCATAAAAAGAAAGGCGGAATATAAGGATGAAATACATCATCGAAACCAATGCGCTCAGCAAGCAGTATGGAAACAACTATTCGGTAAATAACGTGCATTTAAAGGTACGCCCGGGATGCGTATATGGATTTTTGGGTCCGAACGGAGCGGGAAAATCTACAACTATGAAGATGCTTTTGGGACTTGTAAAACCCACGGGCGGAGAAATTCTGATGTTTGGCGGGGAATTTGATGACAGGAATCGAATACAGGTATTAAGGCAAACCGGCTCTTTGATCGAGTCTCCGTCTTATTATGGACATCTGAGCGGGCGGGAAAACCTCCAGATTATTCAGACTCTGAAAAAAGTACCAAAAGAAGAGATCGATGAAGTGCTTAGTATCGTTCGTCTGGAAGGTCAGCAGAAGAAAAAAGTGCGCGAATACTCCCTTGGTATGAAGCAGAGGCTGGGACTGGCGGAAGCCCTTTTGGGCAAGCCGAAGCTTCTCCTTCTGGATGAACCAACCAATGGTCTGGATCCGGCAGGCATTCAGGAAATGCGGGAGTTGATTTCACAGCTTCCGGGGCATTATGGGATGACGGTTATGGTATCCAGCCATCTTTTAAGCGAAATCGACCAGATGGCCACAGATGTAGGGATTATAGACAAAGGAAAGATGATCTACCAGGGCAGTCTTCAAAAGCTCCATGATAAAGCCAGAAGCAGTATCCATGTCCGGGTGCTGAATCAGTCGGCGGCTGTGCGGATTCTGGATGAATATCAGGAACCATATGAATTAAACGGCGAAGAGCTGGTATTTGCAGAGCGGGAAGAAGGGCAGATTGCCAATCTGGTGGCGCTTTTGGCGGGCAAAGGCGCGCAGGTCATAAGAGTGACGGAAAAACAGAAGAGTCTGGAAGACATCTTTTTAAAGCTGACAGGAAAGCAGGTGAGCCTGTGATGTTAAGAGAGTGGAAGACAGAATGGATGAAGACAAGATACCGGGGCATCGGGTGGATGATACTGGCATTTTCCGGACTGGTCTTTTTATGGACAGTATGGGCATATGGGGGGAGGATGCCAAAAGAGCAGTTAGAAGACGGATTCAGGATGTGTTTTCTGCAGCTTCCTTTGATGGATACGATTCTTATGCCCACTATGATCGCTATGCTGGCCAGCCGCCTGTGCGACGCGGAGGTCAAAGGCGACACGCTTAAGCTTCTGTGTACCATGGAGAAAAAAGGAAGGCTTTTTGATATGAAGCTTCTGATGGGAGCTGTTTACCTAGCTGTCTATCTGGCGCTGCAGATCGGCATTATCTTTTTCCAGGCGGAGAGATATAATTTTGCAGAGCCTTTGCATATGATACAGCTTCTATATTTTATTCTGCAGGTCTACAGTGTCAGCCTGGCGCTCTTACTTTTGCAGGTGGTGCTGTCTTTCTTCTTTGAGAATCAAATCCTGCCCCTTGCCGCCGGGGTGTTTGGCTCGTTTGTCGGACTGTTTTCCTGGTTTTTTGCGGACGGGCCGGTGAAGAAACTGTTTTTGTGGGGCTATTATTCAGAATTGTGTTTTATCACAAACGACTGGGATCTGGAGACAAGGATTGTCACTTATTATGACGCGCCTTTTGACTGGTTTTCTTTTGGCCTGCTGCTTGTGATCCTGGCGGCAGGATATGTGGTGGGGAAAAAGCTTTTTTTGCGAAAGGAGATTTAAGATGCTGCTTACATGTATAAAGACAGAACAAAGAAAATTAAAGCATTCATATCTGTGGCTGGTATTTCTCGTGATACCGGTGCTGCCCGCCTTTATGGGCGCGGGAAATTATCTGCAGAACCAAGGGATACTGCAAAAGGAATGGTATTCCTTGTGGACCCAGTGCTCTTTATTTTACGCTAGTTTTTTCTACGGCCCGCTGGTCGCCCTGTACTGTGCCTATACCTGGCGGCTGGAACATCTGAACCATAACTGGAATCAGCTGATGACCATGCCGGTTCCGGTTTCCTGTGTGTTTCTGTCAAAGCTGTCCCTGGCGCTTGGATGTACGGTGTTTTTGCAGCTTTGGATGTGGGTGCTGTTCGTGGTTACAGGAAAATTGGTGGGACTTCCGGGTATGCCGTCGGTACAGATACTCATCTGGCTGCTTCGGGGAAGCTTCGGAGGCATGGGGATTGCCGCGCTGCAGCTTATATTGTCCATGGTGATCCGAAGCTTCGCGGTTCCCATCGCGCTGGCGCTTATGGGAAGCGTTATGGGGCTTTTAATCAGCAATGGGGGCCTTGGCCTGCTCTGGCCGTATTCCCTGATGCTGCTGGGCATGAATTCCAGCAAGGATCAGGATGTAGTGGGAAATGTCCTGGGATTCGGCGTCAGCGCCCTTGTATTTTTGCTTTTATTTACAGGAGCGGGTATCTGGTATCTGAAAAAAAGAGATATCTGTGCCAGGTGACCGGTTTTTCAGGGGAGGGGGAACTGGAAATGCTGATAGTCCTTTACGCTGTTCCAGTCGCCGCCCCATGTAAAACCTTGTTCATGAAACAGCTGCCAGCACAGGTCTCCGTCCTTGCCGATCTTATGGGGGAGAGGAAGGGAGCGGTCCGCATAGGCTTCACTGCCTTCCGGGGAATAACGGGGCTGTCCGCCTTCATAAGTCACATAAGGATTATAAAGGGGATTTATGTCAATGGCCAGCCCGTAGGCATGCTGGGACAGGTGGGTGCTGCCTTCCACAACCCGGTAGTTAAAGGACGAAGTGTTATTGTCTTTCATGGATGCCGTATCGTCTCCGCCGTATGTATCTATCAGCAGAACTTTCTCGATCTGGTAGCGGTTGTCGTAGAGGGTACGAAAGACAGTCAGCACCTGGTCTGTGATGGCAGCGTTTACGATCAGCTCTCCTACATGGGTCTTTTCATCAAATCCGGTATGGAGGATGCGCACATACCGAAGATCCGAAAGGGAGATATGTTCATTTTCCACATAGGAAATGCCGTGAATCCTTTCAAATACTTCGTCCGGTATTTCGCGGGCGTTAAAGAGGTCATCGATCTGATCTGGAAGCAGTTCTTCTTCGATGACGGCGCCTGCGGGAAGGGATGCATAATCCGGTGTTTCTTCCGGCGCTTCTGCTTCTGGTTCTGCTGTCCGCGCTGTGTTTTCGCGGGCATCTTCCTGGAGAATTTTTACTTCCGGCGCCTCTTCAGAAGCGCAGCCGCCTACTATGCACAGGACTGCTGTCAAAATGCATAAAAAATATCGTAATTGTCTTATATTCATGGCTTCTTAACATCCGGCTCCGTTTGCGGAATCCATTTCCGCAAAACGGTCGCCAGCCGTTCCAGATCTACCGGCTTGGACATATGATCATTCATACCCGCATCCTTCGATTTCCTGATATCGTCCGAAAAAGCGTCTGCAGTCATGGCGATGATTGGGAGGTTCTCCAGATCCTCCCTGCCGGAGGAACGGATGGACTGCGTCGCTTCATATCCATTCATAACGGGCATCTGAATATCCATAAAAATCAGATCATAATAGCCTGGCTCTTTGTCCAGAACACAGTCCGTCGCCAGCCGTCCGTTCGTCGCCGTTTCCACTTGAATCCCTATCATATTGAGGAACTCCTGTGCTATTTCAATGTTGATGTCGTTGTCCTCCACCAACAGAACCCGCTTTCCGGAGTAATCCTGTTGCAGGAAGGTTTCCAGTACATTGGAGATTTCTTTTTCGCTGCTTCCCCCCAGCACATTTTGCAGCATCCGGATCAGCTTGGACTTGAACATAGGCTTGCTGATAAATGCGTCTATACCTGCCTTTCGGGCTTCTGCGTCAATATCCGTCCAGTCGTAGGCTGACAAGACTATGGGAATATGGCTGCCTATGGTCCTGCGGATATCTTTGGCTGTTTCCAGTCCGTCCTTGCCGGGCATCTTCCAGTCCAGGATGATCATGGAGAAGTTCTTTCCGGCCCTGTCTGCCTCCGCGATGCGCTTTATGGCGCTGTCACCGTCCAGCACATATTCTGTGTTTATGCCTATATTGCGTAAAATCTCGCAGGCGCTTTCGCAGTCGCTTTGTTCGTCGTCAACTACCAGTATCGGAAGGGAAACCAGAGAATCCATGCGTTCCGGCATCACATCATCCAGTTTTAGATGTACAATAACAGTAAATTTGGACCCTTTTCCCAGCTCGCTTTCCACTTTGATATTGCCGTTCATCATCTGGGCGATGTTCACTGCGATGGACATGCCCAGGCCCGTTCCCTCGATTTTGTTTTCGTTAGAGTTTGCGGCACGGGAAAAGGGATCGAAAATGGTCTTGATATAGTTTTGCTCCATGCCGATTCCGGTGTCTTCAAAGGAAAATTCGTAGCAGCCGCAGTCACTGATATGGGACGGATTTTCTTTAATGTATATGGTGACACTACCGCCAGGTGGGGTAAACTTCATGGCATTGCCCATAATATTCATAAAAATTTGCTGTAGATGCTGTTCGTCTCCGATAACATTTTCGTGTTCGATCTTTTCGATGTGTACGTCCAACTTCAGCTGCTTGGCTTCCATCTGGGAATAAAACACCGTCAAAATGCTGTCAATTGTGTCAGAGAGATTAAATCTGTCCTCCGTCAGGCTGACTTTGCCGCTTTCGATTCGGCTCATATCCAGCACGTCGTTGATAAGCCCCAGCAGGTGCTTGCCGGAGACTGTGATTTTTTCCAGGGCGTCCAGCACCCGGTTCTTCTCATCAATGTGCATGGCCGCCACGGAGGTCATCCCCAGGATGGCGTTCATAGGGGTGCGGATATCGTGACTCATGCGGGACAGAAAATCGCTTTTGGCCCGGTTTGCCGCTTCCGCCCGGGATACTGCCAGGGCAAGCATTTGCTGTTGCTCTTCCTCCCGCAGCATCACATCGTCGATGCTGCGGATGGCCATGGTAATCGCCGTCAGCTTCCCATCCTTTCTCTCCGCCACGGTGACGGAAATGGAACACCACTCATAGTTCCTGCCGATGTTCTTCTGCTTGTTTACGTCAAGCATGGTTCTCTTGAACTGGAGTTCGATATGATCCCGCTCCTCCAGTCTTTTGATGATGTTGTTCATATCCAGGAAGTCGGTGACAAGGTCTATGTAAGCATCCTCTACAACACCGTATTTGAAGCGGTCCATCACCTCGTTTTCATAGGTATTGTGCCGGGGTCTTCCATCGTCTCCAAGAGGATAGACTGTATCTGCGGTCATTTTGATCACATCGATATAATAAATCGCGCGGCAGGCCCGCACGGTGCTGTTCATGGCGTTCTGGTATTCTTTGTATTCTTCTTCGCGTTTATTGCTTTTGTATTCGCGGATACCCAGGAAAATGATCAGGATAATACCAAAGCTGACCAGCACAATGCTGATACTTCGAAACATGTTGGAGCCGGAGAGGATTTCGTCTCTGGGTATCGTCAAAATTCCTGTCCAGCCGTCTTCCATATGGTGAAAATACACATTACGGACAACGCCGTCTGTCCCCTTTACATTCTCCGACACATGATCCGCCATGTCGCATACGGCGTTTTCGCGATAGCCGTTTACGAACTGCTGGAGTTCCTCGTGCGCATAGTCCCATGAGGACAGATAGTAGAGCAAAGTTCCATCCTGATCCACCAGGAAATAGGAGGACATGTCCGGAAGTTCAATATCCCGATCGTTTATTTCAAAATGGGAGGGTTTTATATCGATAGCCAGGAAGCTTCCTGTTTCA
>CAJUMT010000021.1 GCA_910587495.1 uncultured Lachnospiraceae bacterium
CGAGCCCTTATAGGGCGGATAACAAACCACCGGCTAAGCCGGTGGTGCTGATTATAGCCTGTTTAAGCGACTCTACGATGCGTAGATTGCTTTTTTTGCGTTTTTCGTGCTACAATCCACTCATAAAAAAGCCGTGCGGATTCCTGTGGATTTGATCTGCCGTCCTGTCTGCGGCAGTTTACGTTCACCCTCCCTACATGGTGTCTGTAAAAAAGTCAAATCCACAGGAATCTGCACAGACTGTGAGTAAATACATCTAAGGGGTATGAGATGGATAATGTAAAATTCGGAAAGTTTATAAGAAAAGCCAGGAAAGAAAAGGAGCTGACCCAAAAGCAGCTGGCGGATATGCTTCATGTGTCCGAAAAGACCGTCTCCAAATGGGAAAACGGCGCAGGCTTTCCAGATATCAAACTTTTGGAGCCGTTGGCGGAATCTCTTGAGGTAAGTCTTTTAGAATTGATGCAAAGCGAACGTATTGTGGATCACAAGATTGACAAAGAAGATGCGGAGCAGGTGGTGGCGGAGACGATCTCCCGTTCGGAGCAGGCGGAAGAACGAAAGCGGCAGATGTGGAAAGTAAAAATATTGTTAGGTGCCTGCGCCTGCGGAATCCTTTATCTGGCATGGACAGGGATTTGTTATCTTCTGGGGAAAATTCCGGCAGTTTCCGCTTCCGGAAACGGATATACAGATCCGGTGTTCTTCTATGTGTGGGCAGGCCTTCTGACGATGCTTTGCGGCGCGGCGGCTGTCTATATCCTCTGGAAGAATGAAGAGATCAGTGATGTAAAAATCGGACGGCATAAAATAAAAGGCGCGGCCACGATCTTGATGGATATACTGGTAGTATTGCTTTTACACACCTATCTATCTAATATTGCCAACAATCAGGAGCAGCTTTTAAAACTGCCGGAAGCCTTGCCGATTCATGCGTACTTGACGTGCCCCGACGGAACCAGCCAGGCAGGGCTTTTTATCAGGGAGGAAGTAGCGGAGGCGCTGCTTTCATCCGTACATGTAAAAGACTTAAAGCTGACGACGCGTTTAAAAGCCGGACTTAAAAAGGCAGATGAAGAAAAAGAAGAGAATACCGATCTTTTTTTAGAAGGAATCAATTGTCTTGCGGCAGGCGGCCTTACCGATGAAAGCGTCGTGTGGAACGCAGGGGAAGACAGTTCTTTTTTGCAGGGAAACGAGGCAAAATGTATTGTATCCGCAGAACTTTTTAAAGAAAACGGATGGAGGCTGGGAGAGAAAATTACTCTGTGCCAGTACTATTATGAACGGGAAGACGAGCGGTATCTAAGCGTCCGCCTGGAACCTTTGGAGACGACGGAGTATGAGATCGCCGGATACGCGGATTTTAAAAATGCCGGAGTCGATATGCTTACGGATTCTCTGGACGTGCTGCTGCCTCTTCAGACAGTGAGGGAAATTTACAAAAATAAGAAAATCTCCTTTTTTGCTGATTCTGCATCTTTTGATGTGGCGGATGCTTTAAAGCTCAATGAATTTAAGCAGGAGATGAAAGATTTGTCCCTGATCAGCATGTCGCCTTTTTCCGAAGACCATTCCATGAACGGAAGGGCGCTCAATGTGGACGACTCTACGTTTATCCATATGGCGACGCATCTAAGGAGGGTGATTGATGCTGTGGAGACATTTTTCCCGTTTTTGCTGGCGCTGATTGTCTGCGTGGGATATTTGGTCACCTTGCTTATGCTGCAGAGCCGGAAGAAGGAGATGGCGCTTCTTCGCTCTCTGGGACTGAGCCGGCGGAAATGTTTCCAGGTTTTTTTCACAGAGCAGCTGATTCTGGTTCTTGCGGGCGTCGTGGTGGGAAGCGTGCTGTCAGTGCTGCTTCAGGGGAATTATGGAGGAAGTTCGGCGCTGACAGGATGTCTGGTAGGGATCTTTTATATGCTGGGAAACAGCCTGGCGCTGTGGAAGCTTATGAAGGTCAGCGTGATGGAGGCGTTGTTTCAGGCGGAATAATATAAAATTAAGAACAGGAGTATGATATATATGGAAATTTTGCGTGCGGAAAATGTGTCTTACAGTTATCAGACAAAGTATCAGAAAGTGGACGCGGTTAGGAATGTGAGCTGCAGTTTTGAAAAAGGGGGATTTTATGCCATCGTCGGGGAATCGGGGAGCGGAAAGAGTACATTTTTATCCTTGCTGGCAGGGCTTGACGTACCCTCGGAAGGGACGATCTATGTGCAGGGGCAGGCGCTTCATACGATGGACAGGGACAGATACCGGCTGAACCAGGCGTCGGTGGTCTACCAGTCCTTTCACCTTTTTCCGCTTCTGACAGCCCAGGAAAATGTGATGCTTCCCATGGAGTTTAAGAAGATGAAGAAAAAAGACGCCGCCGCCCGGGCGAAGGAACTTCTGGCGCGGGTGGGCTTGGAAGAGAGAATCTTAAGGCAGTTTCCGAAGATGATGAGCGGCGGGGAACAGCAAAGAGTGGCCATCGCCCGGGCGGTGGCGGCAGGTGGGGAGATCATCCTGGCCGACGAACCCACCGGGAACCTGGATTCGGAAAATGAGAAAAATATTGTGGCGCTTCTTAAAGAACTGGCGCATGAAGACGGTTATACCGTCATTGTGATTACCCATAACCAGCATGTGGCCCAAGAGACAGACCATGTATTTAAAATGACTGACGGAAGGATGGAGCAGGTGTACTGATGACAGGAACCAGGATTATAAAAAACAGTATCCGGCAGCTTGGGCGGATGAAAGGGAAAGCGGCGCTGTTTCTTATACTGCTTTTGCTTGCTTCGGGGTTTTTCAGCATGGGCAGAAGCTTCTGGTCGATCAACCAGAAGAAAATAAAAGCTTATGAAGATTCTTTTATGACCGTTGGAGTTGTAGAACAAAAGCCGGATATGGTGACAGAAGGAAAGTCGTGGGATGCAGGGCTTAAGGATTATTATGTCTTTATTAGGAATGTGTACAGTTCTTATCTTCCGGTGTCCGTACTGGATTTTGAAGGAGCCGAATATTTGTCCGGCCCGGAAAAAAGGGTCTGCTACGGCGCGTATATGCCGGAATATGAAGCAAGTGAAATGAAAGAGATAGAAACCGGTATGCGGTACGGGTTTATCATAGAGGCGTCGCCTGTGGAGGACGCTGTCCCGGATCATCCGATCAAGATCAGGGTAAGTAAAATATGGAAAGGGCACGGAATCCGGGAAGGCGATATTATCCAGTTGTGTGAACATTACAATCCAGAGCCTAAGATGCTGTATAAAGATAAAACCTATGTGATGGCGGTATATGACGGGGTCGGGCATGAAGGCGGCATAGAATTTTGGCCTGACCCTATGATCTGTTCCACCCAGGCGGGCCTTGACGGGAAATATTTGCCGGATGAGGTGGATGAGAATTATTTTTATGAAGAAGTAACGGACGGTTTCTGGGATTCCGAGCGCAGCAGGCGGTGGCGCAATTTCATGGAAGTATGGGATTATGGCAATCATGTATTCCCGGTTACGGGAACCAGTGATATTCATCTGATGATGCCTTTTTATAACAATGAAGCCGCCATCACATCCGGAAGGGAATTTACAAAAGAAGAATATGAAAACGGCGAAAAGGTATGCATCATCCCGGAGAATTTTGCGAAAAAATACGGTTTTTCACTTGGAGACCAGATCAGGCTTCCTCTGCTGATTGCGGATCGTTACCATTCGGCGGGGCAGGTCTTTGGAAGAATGGCCGGGGGTGTTTATAATTATCTGAATGCAAAAGGGGAACCTTATAAGGTATTTGAGGACAGCCTCTACACAATTACAGGCATATACAGCGGAAGATCCGGCCTGCTGACCGAACAGGGGATGGGCTATAATGAGATCGTCATTCCTGCCAATTCCGTAAAAAACAGTGATACGGACAATATTGTGGATATAGGCCCTATGAAAGGCAATACCACTTCTTTTATGATAGAAAATGGAACCATTGAAGAGTATATGGAGAAATGGAACCGCCAGGGGATCGATAATGTGGAAATCACTTTCTATGATAAAGGCTATACGGAGCTGGAAGCGAATATCAACCATATGAACCAGATTTCCCGGATATTGATCCTGGCAGGTGCTGCCATGGTTCTGATGGTTCTGGGGTACTTCTCCTGGATCTTTATTTTGCGTCAGAGAGAACGGACGGCGATTGAACGCTCTTTGGGATTTCGTAAGAGCCAGAGTTTCCTGTCCCTGTTCAGCGGGATCTTCCTGCTGATAGCGCTTGGAAGCTTTGGCGGATGTGCGGGAGGAGGCTTTTTGTCAGAAGCGGTCGCCGACGACATGGGACAGACAGTCTATTATGATACTACATTCGGGAACAGCGCGCCTGTGTCAACGGAGAGCATCATAGAGGAAGATACAAAAGGTTCGGGCGTGCAGGTGTCGTTTGCAGATTTTTTCTTAAATATTTTTGTGATTCTGGCGACCGGTTCGGCGATTTCAGGCGCAGGGATTTATATGAATCTTAGGCAGGAACCCATGAAAATGTTCGGCAGCAGAAAGGAGTAAGAAATTTTCCCGTAACCCAGCCTTGTCAATTTCTCCAAAAAATGGTATGCTATAGTCAGTCTAAGTAAGACACACCAGGCAACAGGAGGAATTGCAATGATAGAAGCAACGAGCTGCGGCGGTGTGGTAATATTTCGAGGCAAAATACTGCTTTTGTACAAGAATTATAAAAATAAGTATGAAGGCTGGGTATTGCCAAAGGGAACTGTAGAACCTGGAGAGGATCACCCGAGGACGGCCCTTCGGGAGGTCAGGGAAGAAACAGGAGTGAATGCGAGAATTGTGAAATACATCGGCAAGAGCCAGTACACCTTCACTGTGCCGGACGACGTGGTAGAGAAGGCAGTATATTGGTACCTGATGGTGTCAGACAGTTATTACAGCAAACCACAGCGTGAAGAATACTTTATGGATTCCGGATATTATAAGTTTCATGAAGCATATCATTTGTTGAAATTTCCAAATGAAAAGCAGATTTTAGAAAAAGCTTACAGTGAATACATTGAGATAAAAAAGAGTAATTTCTGGGGAAATCATAAATAAGAAAGAGGTTGTTGGAGACGACAGCCTCTTTCGTGATACTAAGAAAACCGAAAAAGGGGTGGGACATGAGATGGTATCATAAGCTGTATACAGGACCGAACGCGGAACATAATATCAGTATCATTCGTGAAAAAGCGGCCGCGGGTTTTGGAATGGTAAGCGTGTATTACATCACCCTTTCTTCATCCCCGGAAAATCTTCTGGATATTTTCCATAATGGAATGCTGAAAAATCCGCTGTTTGCCGAAAATCAATGTCTGGATGTGGTGGGTGTGGCGGAGGGTAAGCAGGAAGCCTGTCGCCTGGCGGGGACGATCCTTTTGGATCTGTACAGCCGGACAGGGGGCTTTGATATCCGGTCTTATTTTAAAGATCAGGATTTCGAGGCGGATTAGGAGACACGGATGCTGCATATATTATTGTTAATTTTAAAAATATTGGGAATCATTCTTCTTATCATACTGTTTCTTTTTTTGCTGGGTGTATATTCTCTTTTTTTTGCGCCGATGGGTTGGAAGCTGTATACGAAAAGAGAGGAAACAATCCAGGTGTCTTTCCGCGCAGGATGGCTGTTTCGGATTGTGACCGTACGTTACAGCCTGGATCAGGCGAAGGACTGGGAACAGGATATAAGTGTCCGATTTCTGGGGATTCCGGTCACAAAACTTTTTAACAGGAAGAATCTTAGAAGCCTTTGGAGAAGAAGGCGCAGACGCGCCTCGCCGCCGGAACGTGAGCCGTCGCCTGCTCCTACAGAACCCGTCGGGCCGATGGAATTTAAGCCGCCTGTTTCGCCTGCGCTGGAACCGTCTGACGCATGGAAGTCCGGTTCCGGTCCGTCTGCTGCAGAGGAGCCTGAGCCGTCTGTTGTACAGGAGCCGGGATCAAAGCCGGAGGCGGAAGAAAAAATATACGCGGGCAGTTCGCCGGGCAGCTCTTTTCATTCTCTGTGGGAAGCGGTCCGATCCCGCATCCGGAAGTTCTGTGATGGGGTCAAAAGGATCGGAAAGGCTCTGGCAAATATAAAATCCGCTTTTCTCCGTATGGTGGAAAAAAAGGACAAGCTTCTGGAATTTTGGAGACTTGAGGAACATAAGAGTGCCAGAAATACAGTTAAGAAGGAGTTTAGGTATCTGTGGGACAAATCAAGGCCGAGAAAGGTGAAAGGGACAGTGAACTTCGGGTTTGACGATCCGTCTTATACCGGACTGTGCATGGGAGCCGTCGGTATGCTGTGTGCATGGTATCCGAAGAAACTGAAAATCATACCGGATTTTGAGCAGGAGATTTTTAAATGGGATATCTGCGCCAAAGGAAGATGCCGGGGCTATGTGCCGACCCGTTTCCTTTGGAGGCTCTTTACAGACGAAGAAATCCGCCTTATGTATGAGCGGTGGGAAAGATTATAAAAAACAGCAAAGGCCCGGACAGAGCCCGGAGCGGAACTTATATAATTTAAATAGGAGGATCTATGAGCGAAAAAAACAACAACACTTTTGAATCGACGGTTTCTTCTCTTTTTAAGGGAATGGATCATTTTATTTCCAGCAAGACCGTAGTGGGGGATGCCATCACCGTGGGAGATACGATCATCCTCCCTCTGGTGGATGTAACTTTTGGCGTCGGCGCGGGCGCAAGCGCGGGAGAAGCCAAGAATAACGGTGCGGGAGGTCTGGGAGGAAAGATTTCCCCCAGCGCGGTGCTGGTCATCCAGGATGGAACGATCCGTCTGGTCAATGTTAAGAACCAGGACGCGGTGACAAAAGTATTGGATATGATTCCTGATTTTGTCAACAAATTTACGTCCGGCAAGACGGGAGGAAAATCCGATCCAAAAGTAGACGAAGCGATTGACAATATTCTAAAAGAAAATTAAAACAGCGGAAGCAGAACTATAATAGGAGGATAATTATGAGTGCATCAAAAGTATACTACACCAATTTAAGGACAAAAAACGGAGACCCTCTTCAGAATAAGCTGGAGAGGCTCCTTCGCAAGGCGGGACTTCCTACCATGGATCTGGAAGGAAAGTATACGGCTATTAAGATTCATTTCGGCGAGCCGGGAAACCTGGCTTTTCTAAGGCCGAATTTCGCCCGCACCGTAGTGGATATGGTGAAATATCTGGGCGGGAAACCGTTCCTGACAGACTGCAATACATTATACATAGGCGGCAGAAAGAACGCGCTCGACCATATAGAGAGCGCCTATCAGAACGGTTTTAATCCGTACAATACCGGCTGCCATGTCCTGATTGCGGACGGTTTAAAAGGAACAGACGACGTGTACGTCCCGGTGGAAGGCGGAGAGTATGTAAAAGAAGCGAAAATCGGACGCGCTATTATGGACGCGGATGTCTTTATCTCCATGAGCCATTTCAAAGGCCATGAAATGGCCGGATTCGGGGGCGCCCTTAAAAATATCGGTATGGGCTGCGGTTCCCGCGCAGGAAAAATGGAGATGCATTCCGCAGGGAAACCTTTTGTCAACCAGGATCTTTGTGTGGGTTGTGGCCAGTGTATCAAGATCTGCGCCCATGATGCGCCGTCGATCACGGACAAGAAAGCTTCCATAGACCATAACAAATGCGTAGGCTGCGGTCGTTGTATTGGAGTCTGTCCCAAGGATGCTGTCAAGCCCGCTGAGGATGAGGCGAACGAAATACTCAACTACAAAATAGCGGAGTACAGCAAAGCCGTGCTGGCAGGAAGGCCTCATTTCCATGTAAGCTTTGTGATTGATGTGTCGCCCTACTGTGACTGCCATGCGGAAAATGATCTTCCCATTGTGCCGGATGTAGGTATTTTTGCTTCCTTTGATCCGGTAGCGCTTGATATGGCATGCATCGACGCTGTCAACGCCCAGGAGCCGGTGAAAGGCAGCGCGCTGGAGGAATCGGGAAGATCCTTTATTGACGACCATTTCACTTCCGTATTTCCGGATACCAACTGGAAATGCTGTATTGAACATGCGAAGAAGATCGGAATCGGAACCGATGCATACGAACTGATTGAAGTGCAGTAAAAGAAAACGATAAAATCAAAAAGGGGCGCAGCTATGGATGTAAAAGCGATCCTGACCGAAGTAAAATCCGGTCAGATGGATATAAAAGAAGCCGAAGAGCTTTTAAAAAAACTTCCGTACGAAGACTTGGGATATGCCAAGATTGATCATCACAGAAACGTGCGCCAGGGATTTGAAGAAGTTATTTACTGTCAGGGAAAAGAAACGGATCATTTGGTGGGAATTTGCGGGCGTATGGTGTCGGAACGGATCAATGTGCTTGGGACAAGGGCGTCTAAAGAGCAGGCCCGGGCGGTTATGGACGCTGTGCCGGAATTTACCTATGATCCGGTATCTCGTTTGCTGAAGGCAGAATGCAGGGAAAAAGAAAAAATCGGTCGTATTGTCGTCTGCACAGGCGGAACGGCGGACATTCCGGTGGCGGAGGAAGCGGCGGGAAGCGCCGAATTTTTCGGCACCGGAGTGACCCGGCTTTATGACGTGGGTGTAGCTGGGATACACAGGCTTTTGCGTAATCTGGAAGTCTTTGAAAATGTTAACTGTGTGGTGGCTGTGGCAGGCATGGAAGGCGCGCTTCCCGGCGTGGTAGCAGGGCTTGTGGATGTGCCGGTTATCGCTGTACCCACCAGTGTGGGTTATGGAGCCAGTTTTCATGGACTTTCGGCGCTTCTGACTATGATCAATTCCTGTGCCAACGGCATCACGGTCGTAAATATTGACAATGGTTACGGCGCTGGCTATGTGGCGACTCAGATCAATCGATTGGCGGTACACGGACATGAAAAAACTATTTAAAGTACTCAAAAGCAGGATCGTCCTGGTGGGAACTGCGCTGCTTTTGCAGGTCTTCTGGTGGCTTCTTTTTCTGGGGCGTCTGACCAGTTATTCTGTGTTTATTAATGGATTCTTTCAGGTTGTAAGTATTCTGATTCTTTTGTATCTGATCCGTAAGGATGAAAACTCCTCCTACAAGATTGCCTGGATCATTGTGGTCATGGGCTTTCCTCTGTTCGGAGGTGTTTTGTATCTTATGATCGGCAATAAAAAGCCCAGCAAACGCCTGGCTGTCCGTATGGCGCTGGTCAAAGAAGAAATGGGACAGACAATGTCACAGAATGAATGGGTATTACATGAGATTGAGGCGCAGGACCCGTCCGTGGCGGGTAACGTCCGTTATATCGGGGCTTATGGACCATATCCGGTCTGGAAAAATACGAAAATCACCTATTATCCCCTGGGAGAAGATATGTTTGCTGCCATGCTGGAGGATCTGAAAAAAGCCGAACATTACATTTTCCTGGAATATTTTATTATTCAGGAAGGACTGATGTGGGATTCGATCCTTGAAATCCTGGAGCAGAAGGTAAAAGAAGGCGTGGATGTGCGGCTGATCTATGATGATGTGGGCTGTGTCTCTTTGCTCCCGTTCCATTATGCGGATCTGATGGAGAGTAAGGGAATCAAGTGCCTGGCATTTAACCGGTTTGTGCCTTTTTTGTCCCTGGTAATGAATAATCGGGATCATCGAAAGATTCTGGTGATCGACGGCCATACTGCCTATAATGGCGGAATTAATCTGGCGGATGAATATATCAACCAAAAGCTTCGGTTCGGTCACTGGAAAGATACCGGCGTCCGTCTTCACGGGGATGCGGTATTTAATTTTTCGCTGATGTTTCTTGAAGTGTGGAACGCTTTTCGCGCGCCGGATCTGGACTATAATGTATTTAAACCTCGTATCTGGCATAAAGAGCCTTTTGAAGAAGACGGATATGTGGTTCCTTATGCGGATACGCCGCTGGACAATGAGGCGATGGGGGAGAATGTCTACATCAATATATTGAATCAGGCAAAGGATTATGTGTACATTGCCACGCCCTATCTGCTGATCAGCGACGAGATGGAAAACGCGCTCTGCCTTGCCTCCAAAAGAGGCGTGGACGTGCGGATTTTAATGCCGGGCATACCGGATAAGCCCACGGTCTTTTATATGGCAAAATCCTATTATCCGCCGCTTTTAAAAGCGGGCGTGCAGATCTATGAATATACGCCTGGTTTTGTGCATGCAAAATCCTATGTGTGCGACGATAAAGTGGCGACGGTAGGCACCATCAACATGGATTTTCGCAGCCTGTATCTGCATTTTGAATGCGGCACTTTCTTGTATGGCTGTAAGGCTGTGCTGGATGTGAAAAAAGATATGGAAGACTGTTTTTTAAAAAGTCATCAGGTATCTTTGGGTAACTGCCGACAGGGACTGATCGGAAATATGATATCATCTGTCCTGCGGGTAATCGCGCCTTTAATGTGACATTTGTAAAAAAATGGCATTTTACCTATGAAGTGTATGGGAAAATGCCTTTTTTTCGTCATTGTGCTAAAAAATATACAAACAGTTTATTGAAAGAATACAAGATAAATGATATGATGATCTGCAAATCTATTATGAGGGTGTATAAGGGGTAAATCATCAGCAAATGGCTGATTGTTTATAAAATCTATTATAAGGGGGTACAAATGCAGGAAATTAAAAAGTTTAAAAGAGTATTGGTAGCAAACCGAGGTGAGATCGCCATACGGGTTTTCCGGGCGTGCAGTGAACTGGGCATCCGGACGGTGGCGATCTATTCGGAGGAGGACAAAAATGCACTGTTCCGGGTGAATGCAGACGAGGCGTACCAGATCGGCAGAGGTAAGACGCCGGTGGGGGCTTACTTGGGAATTGACGAAATCATCTCCCTTGCCAAAGCAAAAGGCGTGGATGCGATCCATCCTGGCTACGGATTTTTGGCGGAGAATGTAGATTTTGCCAAAGCGTGCGCGGATGCAGGGATCGAGTTCATCGGACCAACGGCGGAGATGATGGACAGACTGGGAGATAAGATCAAGTCCAAGATTGTGGCTAGTTCTGTGGGTGTTCCCACGATTCCGGGTGTGGATAAGGCGATTGAGACCGAAGAAGAAGCGCTTCAGATCGCAAGAGCGTGCGGTTACCCTGTCATGTTAAAGGCGGCTGCCGGCGGCGGCGGACGTGGAATGCGCATCGTCCAGACAGAGGGCGAACTGCTTTTGCAATTTCGGAGTGCCAGAAGCGAAGCTGCCAAAGCCTTCGGAATCGACGACATTTTCATCGAAAAATATCTGGAAAATCCCAAGCATATCGAAGTACAGATCTTAGGCGATAAAGAAGGGAATATCGTACATCTTTACGAGCGTGACTGTTCCATCCAGAGAAGGCATCAGAAGGTGATTGAATTTACGCCGGCGCTGTGTCTTACAAAAGAGCAGAGACAGGCCATCTGCAACGACGCTTTAAAGATTGCCCGGGCTGTAAATTACAGAAGCGCCGGAACCGTGGAATTTTTGGTAGACAAAAAGGGCGATCATTATTTTATCGAGATGAATCCCAGGATTCAGGTGGAACATACAGTCTCGGAGATCGTGACAGGTATCGACATTGTGCAGGCGCAGATTCTGGTCGCCCAGGGGTATACCCTTCCCTCTGACAGGATGCAGATTCCGTCTCAGGAAGCCGTCGGCGTCAGAGGTTATGCGATTCAGTGCAGGATTACCACGGAAGATCCGGTGAATCAGTTTATGCCGGATACAGGTATTATAGAGACTTATCAGACGCCGGGCGGCTTAGGCATCCGCTTAGACGGCGGAAACGGTTTTCAGGGTGCGCAGATCACGCCTTTCTATGACAGCCTGCTTTTGAAAGTGACAGCCTATGGGCGCACCTTTGAGGATGCTCGTCTAAAAGCTACGAGGGCTCTTCGGGAAACGACGATCAAAGGCGTCAAGACCAATATTGCGTTTATGTTAAATGTTTTAAATCATCCTGACTTTGCCAGGGGCGCCTGTGATACTGGTTTTATCGCCAACAATCCGGAGCTTTTGGATATCGAGAAAGTAGAGGATACAGAGCTTAAAGTCATGGAATTTCTGGGGAAAAAATTTGTAAATGAGACCAAAGGTGTAAAGCCTCAATTTAACGTCCCCGTTTTCCCGAAATTTTCTCCCGAGGAAACCAATGGCCTGCGCGGTACGAAGCAGAAGTTCGACGAAATGGGCGCAGAAAAGTTCAAAAACTGGATATTGGATCAGAAGAAGCTTCTGATTACCGATACGACCATGCGGGATGCCCAGCAGTCCTTGATGGCTACGAGGGTGCGGACGGTGGATATGGAGAAGATTGCGCCTGCAGTTTCCGTCTACGGAAAAGACCTGTTCTCCCTGGAGATGTGGGGTGGAGCCACCTTTGACACGGCGTTTCGCTTCCTGAAAGAGTCGCCCTGGGAGAGGCTGGACACTTTGCGCAAACAGATGCCGAATATTCTTTTCCAGATGTTGATCCGGGGCGCAAACGGAGTCGGATACAAAAATTATCCGGATAACGTGATCCGGGCGTTCGTAAAAGAAGCGGCTTTATCTGGTATCGATTTGTTCCGTATCTTTGATTCCCTGAACTGGATGCAGGGCATGGAGGTCGCGCTGGACGAGACGCTGAACCAGGGGAAGCTTGCGGAGGCGTGTATCTGCTATACCGGCGATATACTGGACGAGACAAGAGAAAAGTATAATTTGAATTATTATGTCCGTATGGCAAAAGAATTTGAAAGACGAGGCAGTCATATTCTGGGTATTAAAGATATGTCAGGGCTTTTAAAACCCATGGCGTCGGAAAAGCTGGTCAGGACATTGAAACAGGAGATCGGTATTCCGATTCATCTGCACACCCATGACACTTCCGGCAACGGCGTGGCAGCGATCCTGATGGCGGCGCAGGCAGGTGTGGACATTGTGGACGCGGCTTTTAACTCCATGAGCGGCCTTACTTCCCAGCCGGCGCTTAATTCCGTGGTGGCGGCGCTGCAGAACAGCGAAAGAGATACAGGGCTTGATCCGGACCAGTTACAGAAGATATCCGAATACTGGCGGGATGTGCGTCCGGTCTACGGCGGTTTTGAGTCGGAGCTCGTGACTTCCACGGCGGAGATTTATAAATATGAAATTCCTGGCGGACAGTATTCCAATTTAAAACCCCAGGTGGAAAGCTTCGGCCTTGGCTACAAGTTTGAAGAAGTAAAAGATATGTATAAGACCGTCAATGTCATGCTGGGCGATATTGTAAAAGTGACGCCTACATCCAAAGTCGTGGGAGATATGGCGATTTTTATGGTGCAGAACGAACTGACGCCCGAGAATATATACGAAAAGGCCGCAGGGATTGATTTCCCTGATTCAGTCGTGTCTTATTTTGAAGGCATGATGGGACAGCCGGAAGGCGGATTCCCTGACAGGCTGCAAAAACTTGTGTTAAAAGACAAACCGGCTATCACTGTAAGGCCGGGAGAACTGCTGCCGCCGGAAGATTTTGATGCAATCCGGACGTATCTGCAGACAAATTTAGACTTGGAAGGAAATTCCCAAGAAGTCATAAGTTACGCGCTTTATCCGAAAGTATTTGAAGATTACATAAACAGTATCCGCAAAGAAGGAGATTTTCGCCATATGGGTTCCGATATTTTCTTCCATGGTTTAAGCGAAGGCGAGACCTGTGAAGTTAAGTTTGACGAAGGAAATATTATGATGGTCAGACTTCAGGAAGTAAAACCGGCGGACCCGGAAGGCAATCGGGAGGCGATCTTCGAGATCAACGGCAACCGGCGCATTATAAAAGTCAAAGATACTGATATAACGGTGAATGCCCACAACGCGGTACTCTATGCCGAGGAAGGCAACCCGATGGAGATCGGGGCTAATATTCCGGGAAATATCATCAAGATTATGGTAAAAGAAGGCGAAACCGTGGAGGAAAAACAGCCCATTGCGGTGATCGAAGCCATGAAGATGGAGACCAATATACTGGCGCAGGCATCCGGCGTGGTGGAGAGAATCTATGTATCTGAAGGGCAACAAGTCAAAGCTGGGCAGATGGTTGCGAAGCTGAATAAGTAAAATGCACAATATATAAAGAGATTTTAATGAAAAATTTATTGTTTTTTTAACTTTTTTAACATTTTTTAAATGTTTCCTTGTAAAAACTGCACAGATTCGGTATAATGGAACGTATAATATCAAAAGAATAAGGGAGAAAAGACATGAACGAAAACAAAGAGTTTAAGCCGTTTGTTCCAGCGGAAAAGATCACGCCGGAATTTACCGTGACCTCGATCATCATGGGCATCATTCTGGCGATCGTGTTCGGTGCGGCCAACGCGTACCTTGGCCTGAGAGTAGGTATGACCGTTTCGGCCTCCATACCGGCGGCGGTCATCTCCATGGGTGTAATCCGCGTCATCATGAAGAAAAACTCCATTCTGGAGAGCAATATGGTCCAGACCATCGGTTCCGCAGGCGAGTCTTTAGCGGCGGGCGCGATTTTTACCATGCCTGCACTGTTTCTGTGGGCGGAAGACGGGTTGTGTGATATGCCCGGCCTGGTGGAGATCACGCTGATCGCTCTGTGCGGCGGTATACTGGGAGTCCTCTTTATGATTCCGCTTCGTAATGCGCTGATCGTTAAAGAGCATGCGACGCTCCTCTATCCGGAGGGAACTGCCTGTGCGGAAGTACTTCTTGCAGGTGAAGAAGGCGGAGCCAACGCTTCCACCGTTTTCAGCGGCATGGGCATCGCGGCAGTTTTTAAACTGATCGTAGACGGCATAAAGGTCGTACCTGCGGATGTGGCTGCAGAATTTAAGTCCTTTAAAGGAGAGGTCGGCATGGAAGTCTATCCGGCGCTGCTCGGTGTGGGCTACATTGTAGGTCCGAAGATCGCTTCTTATATGTTTGCTGGATCTTTGATGGGCTGGATGGCGATCATCCCCCTGATCTGTCTGTTTGGTGCGGACACCTGGATGTATCCGGCGGATGTGGGCGTTACCATCGGTCAGCTTTATGCGGAAAAGGGCGCATCCGGTCTTTGGGGATCTTATTTAAGATATATCGGTGCGGGCGCGATCGCTACCGGCGGCATCATTTCTTTGATCAAATCTCTGCCGCTGATTGTCACGACGTTCCGGGATTCCATGAAGAGTATGAGAAGCGGCGGAAGTGCAGGTACTGCAAGAACCGAGCAGGATCTTCCGATGAATATTGTCCTGATCGGCATTGCGGCGATGATTCTGATCATCTGGATCGTTCCGGCGATTCCGGTAAATATTTTAGGCGCGGCGATTATCGTGGTTTTTGGGTTCTTCTTTGCGACGGTTTCCTCCCGTATGGTAGGTCTGATCGGAAGTTCCAATAATCCGGTATCCGGTATGGCCATCGCGACCCTTCTGATCGCTACCATCGCCATCAAAGCTTCCGGCGACAGCGGTATCACAGGTATGACGGGCGCAATTGCCATTGGTTCCGTAATTTGTATTGTGGCGGCTATCGCGGGTGATACGTCGCAGGATTTAAAGACCGGTTTTTTGCTGGGTGCGACTCCTAAGCGTCAGCAGATCGGCGAGTTGGTCGGTGTGGTGGCTTCCGGTCTTGCCATCGGCGGCGTATTATACCTTCTGAATACGGCCTATGGTTACGGCGGCGCGGAAGTTCCGGCTCCCCAGGCAACATTGATGAAGATGATCGTGGAGGGTATCATGGGCGGCAATCTGCCGTGGAATCTGGTGTTTGTCGGCGTTTTTCTGGCGTTGGCGCTTGAAGTCCTGCGGATTCCGGTCATGCCGTTTGCACTGGGACTCTATCTTCCGATCTACCTGAATGCGTCGATCATGATCGGCGGTGTGGTACGTCTTCTGATGGACAGCCGTAAAAATGTGGATGAGAAGACGAAAGAACGTCAGTCCACAGACGGCACGCTGTATTGTGCGGGTATGATCGCGGGAGAAGGCCTGGTGGGTATCTGCCTGGCAATCCTGACTGTGTTTGGTATCGGCCTGGATTTATCCGGTTTTGTGAACCTGGGCAATATCGGCGGCGTTGTGCTGATGATTCTGATGATCTTAAGCCTGCTTAAGTTCTCCATGTGGAAGAAGCAGAAAAACTGATGAGCAAAAAGAAGCAGAAGAAAAATTATCTGGAACTGATCCCTGAGAGGGCGGAAGAACTTTCCTGGGAAGAAGGAGAGGACGGCAATCTTACGCTTCTGGTGGAAAATAAAGGCGTTTTTAACCGGATTGCGCAGAAACTATTTAAAAAACCTCCGTATACCCATGTACACATGGACCAGTATGGAAGCTTCCTCTGGCCTTTGATCGACGGGGAAAAGACGGTGATGGAGCTGGCAAAGCTTCAAAAAGAAGCTTTTGGTGAGTCGGTAGAGCCGTTGTATCCAAGGATTGTGAAATATTTCCAGATCGTTGAAAGTTATCATTTTATACATTTTAAAAACTGACAAAAACCGGCGCCCCCGTTTAGAGGACGCCGGTTTTTAACACTTTAACCGCATTGGCGGCAATCAGAAAAGAGACTGTACCTGAAAACAGAATAACAGCAAATTCATTTCCATGACAAATTTCAAATAAAACGCCGTAGAAAGCATTGCCCAAAGGTTGTGTACACATGGAGACAGTGAGTATAACGGCGATCACTTTCCCGATCAGCTCCGGCGGCGTTTCTGTCTGCACAAAAGACATCATCTGCACACTGAAAATCGTAGAAAAAATCATGACAGTAAAGCAGCATAAGGTCAGTACCAGATAACCTGATATGCCGGAAGAAAAGACTGCCAGAGCGATGCCGGTAAGAAAAACGCATCCGGCACAGATCATGAGCAGATATCCGGATTTGCGGATCGTAAGTTTTTGGGAAAAAATGCCTGCACTGATACCGCCTGTCAGACCACCTGCCGCCAGTGCGCCCTGGGCGAATCCGCATAATTTGTTCGCCCAGGCGGCGTCTAAAGGCAGCACCTCTGTCACCAGGTAGGGCAGACCGACGACGATCATGGAAGAAAGAAACAGATTAATTCCGCAGATTATAAAAAGTACTTTCCAAATGACAGGTTTTTCTTCTCTGATAAACCGGAGACTTTCCGTAAAATCTTTTTTTACCGTCGCCCGCAGACTGCTGCCGGGGCGCTGCCCCGCGGAGGGAATACAGATAAAAAGTTCCATGACCGCTGACAAAAAGAAGCATATAATACAGACCCACAACACAGGCAAAAGTCCATAGGCACTGTATAAAATACCGCCGAGTACAGGGCCAAGTAAAGCGGAAAAAGAGCTTACGGTATTGATAATCGAATTGGCTGCCATAGAATGGGCAGGGCATACAAGTGCGGGAATGCTTGCCTGTACAGACGGCTGATAAGCGCCGGCGATTCCATATAAAAGCATTAAAGCGGCGGCTGTTAAAAGAACCAGATTCCCGTCGTTTATGTATAGAGAGAATACCATAATCACTGCGGCTGTAAAAAAGTCCAGAAAGACCATGATATTTCGCTTATTTACCCGGTCCGCCATGATGCCGCCGATGGGAGAGAGCAAAATTGCCGGGATAAAAGCACAGGCTGTAACTGTCCCATAGAGGGCGGAAGAACCTGTCTGATTCAGTAAATATAAAGGCAGCGCAAATCTTATGGCTGCATTGCCGAACAGCGAAATGATCTGTCCGATGACGACCAGAGTAAAATCTTTTGAGAATAATTTTTGTTCCATGTTTTTGTATCTCCATTCTTTTATTTTGTTTGCCGGCATAGGGCACATTTGTATAAATCTATTTTATAATACCGCATAGCGGTATGTAAATGTTTTAAATATATCTGCCCTTATTTCAGGGCAGATAAGTTTACTTGTTTTTTTGATAGATAGCGGCCAGTTCCTGCAGACGCTCTAACATCTCGTCGTCTACGACGTCCAGTCCGAAGCCCTGCATCATCTGGCGGAATACCATAAATTTGCGGTAAGATTCCTCTGCAGAGTTGTCGAAGATCATGGGGTTCGTCCAGATGTTTGCGGCCAGTATGATCAATTCGGACAGTTCCGCCGGGTATTCTGTCCGGATCGAGCCGTCTTTCATTCCCTGTTCGATGATGGGAAGGATATAATGGGGCGCGGCTTCCTGTACAGTCTCTTTGAAAATACTGAAAAGCAGCCTTGGATTATTGCCCAGATTGGGAGCTGCGGCAAATAAGTCATCCTGAACCGGCCTTAAGATAGATTCTTTAAAAATCGTTTTTAATTTTTCCTCTCCGGTCAGGTCTGTGCGATCACGGATCACAGCCAGCATCTTATTGGATTCTTCTGTTATTTTATCAGAGACTGCGACTAAAATGTCCTCTTTTGATTTGAAATGATGATAAATTGCGCCCTTACTGAGTCCGCCTAGATGATCGATAATATCCTGAATAGAAGTATGCTCATAGCCTTTTTCCATGAACAGGCGATAGGAAACATCCAGAATCAAATTGACAGTCTCTTCCGGGTGTTTGTTTCTTGCCATAACAGATGCGCCTCCTTACATACTGAAAGTATGTTTATGGTAGCATACTGTCGGTATGTTTGTCAAGGCTGGATTTCAGGATGGAAGCCTGGCTGCTTTTTTGTTACATAAGTATTGAAGATTAAAATAAAATTTTTCTTGCAATTTTCTGACAATTATAGTATAATTTTTTCTAAGATGAGCTGGATGGCGATCAGGGGCGTTCGCCCAAATTTCCCACAAAAGATAATAAGATTAAACAAACTCAGAAATTAAAAAAATTTATAGGAGGAATGTATGAAGAACGTAATTTTTAAACAGAATGTAAGACGGGCTGTTTCTTTTATGGCAGCCTGCATGCTATTTTGGGGAAATCTATCCGGATGCAGCCTGACGGTTTTTGCGGAAACATCTGAGGAAGCAGTACAGTCACAGGAAGATACAGAGGGCATGACGACCTCGGATAATTGGAAAGAAAAAGAAAGTTTTCCTGAGGAACCGGACGATCCTGAGCCTGCGGAGGATTCCGCCCTGCCTGTTATCCTGCCTGTTATTACATATGAACATCCATATGATGCAGAGGATCAGGTAAACTGGGCACAATCAGCTTCTGACGTGGCTTTTACATTGTTACCGGAAAACGTATCTGGTGTGGAGGGGATTTATTACAGCGTGGGCGATGAGGTAGTTCCTTTTTCGTCTATGTTAAAATATGATACGGAGACATTGATCCCTTTTCTTTCGGATACGGTTTATCATTTCTGTCTTCAGGATGAAGAAGGCAATGTTTCAGAGCTTCAATCTGTGCATACAAGAAAGCTGGATACAGTCCCCCCGCATATTATAGTGAAAGACGATGATCAAATCGTCGATGATCAGGCAATCGTATATATGAATCGTGATTCTTTGGCGGAAGGCAAAAGGAGCTTTACAGTAGAAGTTATGGATGAAGGTTCAGGATATGACGATTCTCTGTCTCTTGTCACAGAGTATATGCCTCAGGATGCAGAGCAGTCAGAGGTTGACACTTTAATCAACCGGGCTGTGGACCATGTGAAAAATGAAGCTTCTCACAGTTTTACCGTTGTCTATGATGTGGATGCGCCCGAAATTAAAAAGGTCTTTGTAAATCAGAGCGAAGAAAATATGGTTCTTACCCGGGACGACGTCCTTGTACAGGTAGAAGTGTGTGACGATTACTTAGAGAAAGTGGTGCTTATAAATGTGGATGACCACACAGAACAGATTCCGATGGCAAGAATAGAAGATGAGGCTCTCTATACAGGTGTAGTTTGTACTGATACATACAAAAAAGGAACCTATCAAGTGGCTGCTTACGATTTTGCAGGCAATGTGTCTTACAGCGGCAACATACAGATAGAGATTGATCGGACGCCTCCGGTACTGGTTTATGAAAATATAGCCATAGACCAGACCGCCAATGAGGAAGGCTGGGTGAAGGAAGACACGTCTTTTGTAATCACAGTGGATCAAAACGAAGGAAGCAGTGCGGCGGTTTATGTGGAATATAAAAAGGCAGAGGCAGACAGCTGGATCAGGCTTACGGACGGGGAAAAGGACGGGGATATGCTGCACTTTTCTTTTAAGGAAACAGACGATGCATATGATGGGACCTATCTGTTTCGGGCAGGGGATTTTCTTGGAAATGTATCAGAAGAACCGCCGGTATCATTTCGGTTCAGAAAAGACAAAAAGGTGCCAGAAAGCGGCAGTATTCTTGTATCGTATAGGACCGATGGCGGCTCTTCGGATCTGATCTCGGTTTTTTCCGGACTTGTAGCGCGGTTGTTTGCCAAGCAGGAGATAGAGGCGGTCTTGTATATCGAAGATGAACTGTCTGGTATAAAAAGCGTGGATTACAGCTACGGCAGCGAGCTTTTCACCGTAAAAGCAGATCCGGAAGATATGGTTCGGATTGAAGGCATCCGGTATACGGTGGTTAAATGTATCCTTACAGGTGAGCATGCAGATTTTTTGAAGATCTGTCGGATAGAAGATCGGGCGGGGAACATCCTGCAGGAGAATGTCGTTCCTTCGGTGGTCGCAAAAGGAACAGCCATATTGACGGTGGACAGTATTCCGCCAACTGTTACAGCCGTGTATCCGGACTGTAGCCATAGTGAGGCCGGGAAGAAATACTATAAGCCTGCAGGCGGCAGAAATTCAGAAACGGTAAAATTGGTTTTCACAGAAACCCGATATGAAGAACAGACAGGCCCGGACGGCCTTCCTGTCAAACCTGAAATACAGATCTATAAAGACGGAGTGAGAACAGAAACATGTGAAGATTTGATTTGTTGGGACCGATTTTCCGGCGGACAGATCACAGCCCGCATCTGTCTTCCTTATGGAGAAAAGGCAGATGGCGAAGAAATTGCATATCGGGTCACAGCGAACTATCAGGACGGCTCAGGCAATTGCCTGGTCTGGCAGGGTAAGAGCGACTTTTTCAGTTCTGTGGCGGATGAGACGGGTTTTAGGAGCGGACTTTTCATTCTGGACAATAAAGCGCCAAAACTTGCAGCGTATTCTGTCACAGGCAGGACGGATTATATGACGGAAGACAAGATTCCTGTCTATAAAAATAACGGTCGGACGGGAGACGTGACAGTGTCTTTTACGATCATGGATCGGGAAGAAGACTGGAATCCCGGCGCGGTACGTTTTACCATATGGAATCAGACGGAGGCAAAAGCGGTCGTTCATATAGACGGCAGTCACCCGGATCTTAGATGGTCGAATCGGGACGGCAGCCATATCGGAAACTATGTGTTTACCGGTAGCAGGGATACGGCGGCTCGCTATACAGCGCAGATTTTTTATGCCGATCGGGCAGGTAATCTTCTGGAAGCAGATTCGAACAGTTCGCTGACGGCAGGGAGCGTTAAAGACGGAGCCTGTATATCGGCGGAATTTATCCTGGATCATGAAGCGCCTGTATTTGAGATTCGTTTTAACGATGCGTTCAGACTGATTGATGGAGAAACTAAAGATTATTCCGGGCAGGAGCGGACGCCGCGGACAGGCATGACCTCTTATTATGGAAAAAGTGAGGGTAAGATAGAGATTGCGCTCACACTGAAAGAGTCCTGTTTGATCAAAGACGTGAAAAACAAAAACGGAATCGCGGATTTTACATTTCATATCAACGACCGGGAGACAGCGATGCAGTGGAGCCGTTCAGGGGCGGTTTATACAGGCAGATGTACGATTTTAGATGACGGGGATTACGAGATATCTGTGTCTTATCAGGATGCAGCCGGCAACTGCATGGTTCCCGGAGCCGTCGTCCATGGGGCGGAGCTGTCAGAGACGGGAATCTACACAAGCCCGCATTTGATCCTGGATACCCGGGCGCCTCTGGTGACAGCGTCATATACAGACAGTCCTGTTGCTACCTGCGCGATATCAGGTGAGGATAAGGGAAGAGTTTATTTTGACAAGCCGGTCAATCTTACAATTACCGTTGACGATCAGAATATACGATTTCAGGAATTAAAAGAAGTTATAAAATGCCTCAAGGTATGCGGCAGCACCCAGGAACCGCTCGAAAGCCAGGCGCAGATTTTTATAGAAGGACTTGAAGACGCCCGCCTGTACAGAACATTCGGATCGGTTTATGAAGCGCCCTGGAGCGTAACGATTCCTCTATATACTAATGGACGATACGATATCCCGGTGGCCTTTACCGACCTTGCGGGAAACAGGTCGGAATATAATCAAATGCTCAGAAGCTGCACAGATACTACGCAGCCGGAAAAACTGGAACTGACCTATGAGACGGCTCCTTCCGGTTATAAGGACGCCGTAAATTACAAGGATTTTGGATTTTTATTTTCCGACAGTAAACTGACAATCTGCGCGGATGTTTCGGATGCCGTATCAGGAATCGCACAGATCCGGTTTACAGTCACGGATGATAAAGGGCAGAGCAACTGTTTTGAAAAATCTTTCGCACCGTCGGCTTCCGGAAAATATGAAACCGCGCTCCCGCTTGCTTCCGGGGATTTTCGGGGAACCGTGCTGGCGGAAGTCCTGGATTGGTCCGGCAATAAAAGCGAGAGAATGAGAAACCATGTCGTTGAGAGCGCATCCACCCATAAAGGTACTTCTGCGCTTGCAATTACTACACTGACAAAGCCTGGCCGCACTGTGAACGGCAAGGATTTCTACAATACAGACATACAGTTTAATCTGTCCATAAAAGACAGGTTCTCCGGTATTAAAAACTGGTCTTATCAGGGAGGAAAGAGCCTGTCCGATTCTGCGGATTATGCAAAAGAGGCGGGAAGGAATATGGACAGGACGCCGACAAAAGGGATTGTCTATGAATACTCCAAGGATTTGATGCTGACTGCGTCGGCCAATAATGAAAATGATGTGAAAGTGTGGGCGGAATATACAGACAACACAGGACATACCGGAAGAACGGAGCAGTCTTACAATATTGATATTACAGCTCCGGTTATTACGGTGGAATATGATCAGGAAATGCCGGGGGAGAACAATTATTATGGCAGTCCTCTGGCAGCGACGATAACCATACAGGAGCGAAATTTTTCTGAAAACGACGTGGAATTTATGATTACCAATACAGAGGGCGCAATGCCGTCTATAGGGATGTGGAGCGAGTCCGGTCTGGGAGACGATACCAGACATGTATGTCGGATTTTGTTTGACAGCGACGGGGATTATACATTTACGGCGTCTTTTATGGATCAGGCAGGAAACAGGGCGGATTACAGGCGGGTAGACGCGTTTACCATAGACAGAACAGAACCGGTACTGACTGTATCTTTTGATGAGACCGGGGGTGAAAACGGGTACTATTATGCCAAAAGCCGGACAGCCAGTATTGATATACTGGAACACAATTTCGATCCTTCTCTTATAAAAGTGGAGTTGGCCGCCCAGGGAGCAGAGGTTCCTTCTGTATCCGGATGGGTCAAAGAAGGGGATCATCACAAAGCTTTCGTAGTTTTTGACAAAGACGGAGCTTATACGTTCCATATACGGGGTTCGGATCTGGCAGGTAATATTTTGTCAGATTATGAGCCGGAACGCTTTGTTATTGACCGCACGCCGCCGGAACTTATGATTGCAGGGGTCAAAGACCGATCTGCCAACAATGGGGCGGTGCAGCCGGTGATTATCTGCAAAGATACAAATTATGACGAACATGGCCTTAAGATCATGCTGACAGGCAGTAATCATCGGGAGGAAATGCCGGTTGGGGCTATAAGCCGCATTCCGGATGGTCTGGAAGTTAAGCTGAATGACTTTCCATATGTGCAGGATGCGGATGATCTGTATACGGTGAAGGCGGAAGCTTTCGACCTGGCTGGGAATATAAGCGAAACAAATGTTACATTTTCCGTGAACCGGTTTGGCTCCGTCTATCAGTTGGACGAGGCGACCGAGCGTCTGGCGGGAGGTCGGGGAACTTACTATACGAAGGAATCACAGGATATTGTAATTACTGAGACGAATGTTGACACGCTTGCCTTTAAAGAACTGACCTGTAGCCTGAACGGGGATCTAAAGACGCTGGAAGAAGGAAAAGATTTTACTGTGAACATAAACGGCATGGATGCGGGATGGAAGCAGTATACATATCATATAGACCGGAAGAATTTTGAAACGGAAGGCGTGTATGTTTTGACGCTGTACTCACAGGATCAGGCGAAAAACGTATCTGCTAACGGAGTAAAAGGGAAAAAGATCGAGTTTGCTGTGGACAGGACAAGTCCCAGTATCCTGATTTCCGGTGTGGAAGACGACGGTCAGTATAAAGAGAGCAACCGAGAAGTGACGCTGGATGTAGAAGACAATATCTGCCTGGAGGCGGTGGAAGTAATTAAGAATCATGAAAAGATATTCTATAATGCAGCACAGCTGGCAGAACAGGACGGGCGGATTACGTTTGACGTCGAAGGTTCGAACCGCTGGCAGGAACTGTCTGTAACAGCTTTTGACGCAGCCGGAAACAGGGAAGTATCAGGAAGTCTTAAATTCCTGGTGACGCCCAATATTTTCGTACAGTTTTTTACGGATAAAATAAAGTTTTATGGAGCCGCAGCCGCTTTTGTTTTAGCTGTTGTCTGCCTTTGGGGTGTTTTCCGCAGAAAAATGTTTCTCGGTTTTCTTTATGACAATAAAATAGCTGATAGACAGAACGGTCGCAGTGCTGGTCCATGCCGTGATTTCCGCAAAGAAAATGCCCGTTTTGCCAATAAAAAGTGGCAGGAAGACAGCGGTACCTGACCGCATGAAAAATTGTATAATGGCTGCTGCCATAGGAAGAACCGTGTTGCCCATACCCTGGATCACAGAACGGGTCACATGCAGGATATAGAGGATGGGCAGGCAAATACTCATGACAGACAGATAAAAATAAGCGATCTGCAATGTCTGTTTAAACTGTTCAGGTGTGCCGGAGATAAAGCAGCTCAGGATCTGTCTGCCGCTCCAAAGCATACAGATTGAAATCAGGACAGAAGTGGCTATTGCAATCGAAAGGGCAGCACGCATACCTTTTCTGATACGGTCGGTCCTGCCTGCGCCCAGATTCTGGCTGGTGTAAGTAATCATGGCGTATCCGTAGGAGGTAGCAGCGATCTCCAATACGCCGTAAAGCTTATTGGTAGCAGTGAACCCAGCAATGAACAAAACGCCGAAACTGTTGATAACAAACTGTACGACCATTCCACCGATTGAAATGACAGCGTATTGGAAAGCCATGGGAGCAGCAAGCAAAAGAAGGCATAAAGGCAGCCCCTTCTGAAAACGAAGATCAGAGGGGGTAAGTGCGAGAAGTTCAATCCTGCGCAGATGACAGAGGCAGGAAATACAGGATACCATCTGCGCAATCAGTGTGGCGGCTGCCGCACCGCCGATACCAAATCCAAGACCAAGCACGAATAAAAGATCCAGAAGGATATTGGCGGTTGCCGCTACGATCATGGCATACAAGGGTGTTTTTCCGTCTCCAAGAGAGCGTAGGATACAGGCGGATAAGTTATACGCCATTACAATGGGAATGCCCAGGTACATAGTGCGCAGATACAGAAGGGAACTATCTATAATGTTTTCCGGTGTCTGCAGAAGCAAAAGCACGGGTTTGGCGATGGTCTGCCCGAGGATGAGCAGTACGACAGAAGCCAGCAGCGCGAGGATAATAGAATTACCGACAGTCTTGCGCAGATCTTCCGTTCTGTTTGCGCCAAAATGCCGTGCCATCAGGATTCCGAATCCTTGGGTCAGTCCCTGAATCATGCTGAGCATCATCCAGTTCATCCAGTCGGCGGCGCCCAGGGCGGCCAGTGCCTGTACCCCTAAGGCTTTCCCTACCACCATGGTATCTACTACTGTATATAATTGCTGAAATACATTGCCGATCATCAGCGGCAAAGCAAACGTAAAGATGAGAGAAACAGGTCGTCCCTCAGTCATCTGTTTTATCTGTGCCATATTAAATTCTCCCCTTTTGTAATAGTAAAGATTATAAGGAAGCAGTTTTTGCAAGTCAAGAAGAAAAAAGGGTTGACATTTTAAAAACATTGGCATAGAATACATATCATAAATAAATGAAGCAAAACCGATGAGAAAGAGAAGTAGGTTGTCAAGCGAGATCACAGAGAACCGCAGGTGGTGGGATTGCGGTATGGAGCGGATAGCCGAATGGACTTTTGAGGGCGGCCCGAAATGAAAAGAGTAGGAACTGCCGGGAACCAAACCCGTTATCAATGAGGAATGTATG
>CAJUMT010000022.1:0-2417 GCA_910587495.1 uncultured Lachnospiraceae bacterium
TTGATTATACCATGAATTTTATGAATTTGCAGCAACAAAGTTAGTGCATATGGGGGATGCCACCTTTGAACGGGATGTGCTCTCCGGGGAACACCGGGACAGCGGATTTTGCGAAGCACCCTTGAAACGGGAAGATTATTATGTTTTAAAGTATATGCTGGACGGCAGATTTAATCCGGAGTTTGATTTTTTCTGTGAGTTTCATCCCCGGGCTTGTATAGAATATCTATTTTGCTACCGCCATGGAATTCAGATAGAGATAACCCTTCTTCCTGGGCAGGAAGATCCCTACTGGGCAGATATGAAATACTGCGAGTTTGACACGCGCGAATATTGTTCACACAATCCATATGAGGAAAGTAATCTGGAAGAAGAAGGGGGTTGGAAGCAGCGCATAAAAAATTTTTGGAAAGGTCTGACACACTGGAAAATGTGACACTGTCATACTACAGCATACACACAAGAAACAGGCAGTAAAGAGGCATGGTGAAAAAGCTATGCCTTTTTTGTATGCGTGAATATATATTGCTCAAAAGATTAGCGTGCATACGCACGCCGGGAGTTACCTTGATACAAGCAGCTATCGTCGAAAAATACAAAAAACCGGACAAAGAAGGTTCATAACTATGTTTATGCTTATGTTCTTATTTGGTTTAATCAGCTTTGTAACAGCAGCTTTCCACTTATTCCTGTGTTTAGGCATGGAAACGTACAAGGGCGACCGTTCCACCCCGTATCGGAAAAAGGCATGGCGAAACGTCCGGCGGCACTTTTACGTGACATTTCTGTTCTTCTATCTGGCTTACCGCCTTTAAAACAGACGGAGGTGTAAGCAATGGAAAGTACATGGAATGTAGTGCATGACTGTGATTCAGAAGATGGAAGTCCAACCTGCTGGGCGAAACGAATCGACCATCCCACGTATGGGAAGTTTGTCTGGATCAGCCAGTATGACGACAGACAGTATGCAGTTGAAGTAATCCCCGTAACGGATGTAAAGGTGCTTGCTGTCTGCAAATCCCTGTCCGGTGCCAAACGGTGGGTGACAACAAATATAGGATAAATCAAGGCAGTGTCAAACGAATTATGAAAAAAAACGGCCCCCTTTCCTTGACTAAGGCCGATTGTATTTTACGTCTGAAACCCTGTCAAGGCTGAATGGAACGGGCTTTCAGCCCGGCCCTGACAGGGTTCCCGACGTAAAATCTGGGTCGCCTAAGCCAAAGAAAGGGGAGGTAAAGGTTTATAACCTCTGAAACCATTGTGTTTACAGAGGTTATTTGATAAAAAAAGGAGAATCACATTATGAAAGACAGAACACTCGTATATATGACATTCCGTACAGACTGTATTGCCTTGAGGACTGTCAGCCGTTCCCGGAAATCACCGCACCGCTTCTATATCCTTCGCAGCAGGCTGAAGGAACTGGAGCATATACCTTACATGATTGCTCATGACATTGAGTCTTTTGCTGTACTGCGTCGGGATACCTATGCCGAGACTATAGAAATAGAACTTACCTGGTTATCAGGTGACGGATATGCTGTTTCCGGTTATAAGGAAACTGTTATCCTGCCTTATAGCCAACTGGTGGCATATCTGGACAAAAGCGCTTCTGAGGATGTACCTGTGGTGTGGAAAACCCTTTCCATTGACAATTCCCATAAACAGCCACAGCTTATATTCAAAAGCATGAAAAACCTACATGCTGCCATTACAAACAACGCGATCCGTCGTAAGCTGGTACGCTCCTTACGTGACGAGTTTCACTGGCCGCAGTCTGAACAGATCGAGTTTTACGATGATTTTCTTCCATATAGCTTTACATTTAAAGAATACAGGGGCGGAAAAGCTGTCATGACCGGCGGCTTGATCCTGCATAACCAGGAAAATATCTCAAAATCACATTACTCAATACACACGTGAGAAAGCGAGGAATGCCTATGACCACAGAAAAACGAATCAATCAGGGATATGAAATCATAGAGAGTTGCACAATTGGCAGCAAGGAGATTGTGATTGGCTATCACGGAGCAGCACCAAACCCTTACGTATGTTGGTACTGCAAAGACGGTGACAACTATTACCAGGGCTATTACAGTAATACTCTTGCCGCAGCAAGAGAAAAGCTGATCGACCGCTATCAGTCGGAGTGTCATATGCCGTATAACCAGAACGGGAAGCTGGAAAAATTACATATGGATAAAACATAGTTAATATGTATTGCAGTGCATGCTCCCGCCCGGAGAGCGGAAGCATGCTAAGGGCTTACGGGAATGGAAAAGAATAGAGACATCAAACCTGTTTAAATATCTTTACAGCATCCGCTGTCCCATTTTTCTTTCCATCCCCGTATTCTGTATAGGACGCGCCCTGCGTAAGCAGGGGTGCGTCCGTCCATTACTATAATATTATGA
>CAJUMT010000022.1:2437-25707 GCA_910587495.1 uncultured Lachnospiraceae bacterium
TTTACTCCACTTCACCGAAATTTCAGATACTTTATATGCTACGCTATGCCATTTTATAACACCTATACATATTTGTTTACAAGAAGGAGAATACCTATTGTGAAATACTTAATCTTAACATCTGATGATGACGAAATATTTTATGATTTATCGGATATTAACAAAATCGTTTCCGACTACGCAGCCGTTCATTTGCAGATGCACGGATCAGGAATAAATACTGGCAGGTAATTGTGGACGGGACGCAGATTCACAGCAGCCGCAGAAAACTGGATGAAAAAAGCCTTTACAGGGTTCATAATAAGGGAACTGACAGGGAATATACGGAATATTACTATTATATATTGGAAGCAAAAATTGTCCTCCACCCGGACATTATTGTAAGCATTATGACAGAATTTGTTGAAAATACGGATGGGGAAGAAGCGGAAAAACAGGACTGTGAAAGAAAGGCATGTTACAGGCTGATGGAACGGTTTAAGAAGGAATTCCCAAGGCTTCCCGCCTGTTTGTGTGCAGACAGCCTTTATGCTTGTGAAAGTTTCTTTAAAAAATGCCATGACAGCGGATGGCATTATATCCTGCGTTATAAGCAAGGCAGCATCCCAACAATTGCGGATGAATACAGGAGGCTGAAAAAAATAGAAAAAAACTGCCGGAAACAGGAACTTGGCGATGGTGCCTGCTGGCATGACTTTGTAACGGATATTGATTATAACGGGCGTAAAATAAATATTATAGAATACAGGGAAGAAAGGGATGTGCAGATAAAAAAGGGGAAGAGGAAAGGGGAAACAAAGAATATAAAAGCAGGGTTCCTGTTCCTGACAGACCTTCCTGTCAGCCAAAAAAATGTGGCTGCCCTGACAGAAACAGGGAGACGGCGGTGGAAAATTGAAAATGAAGGTTTTAATACGCAGAAAAGACACGGTTATTTTCTGGAACATTTATTCAGCAGGAATTACCAGGCACTAAAAAACCATTATTACTTGATACAGATCGGGCATATGATATCCCAGGTAATGGAGGCATGGGAAAAACTCTGGAAGAAAGCAGCGCTGTCCCTGTCAGAAAAGCACAGCCGGATATTTGAATCATTCCAGAACGTAAAGTTATCTGAATACCGGCATGAAACAGGAAAGCGGTTCCAGATAAGGTTCCAGTAATGGAATGCACTGGAAAGGGGTGATGCCTGGATATGCAAAATAAACGGAAAGTGTTTTTCAAAACTACAGCAGGGGGGAGTTTTTTTGTTTAAAAATACCGTCACCAAAAGCTGCAAAATGTTGAAAGATATATGTAATTAAAACTGACAGCCCCATAATTTAATCGTCAGTGCTGAATTATATGATAAAGAATTGTCATAAAACAAAGAATATGATATAATACCAGTCAGTGAATAGTCTGGGACTATTCTTAAGCGAAAACTCAACATAACAAACCAAAATACAGTAATAGAATTTCTGACAGAAGCAAAATGCTTTGTTCTGAAAATTTGAAAGTGAAGTTTTCAAACAGTCTGCCCACAACCGAAAAGGAGAAAACCATGAACGAACTGCTTCATCCTGATAATCCAATCATCCGCTTTCTAACCCGTTTATTTGACCTGATGCTTCTGAATCTTCTATTTATCATCAGCTGCATTCCCATTGTAACAATCGGCGCTGCAATCTCTGCCACCTATCACGTAATCTTTAAAATCATTGATAAAAAGGATCCTTATATTGTCAAAAGCTACTTCAAAGCTATGAAAGAAAACTTTAAACACGCAACACTGCTATGGATTTTGATTTTATCTGCCGGCATCTGTATCAACACTGCTTTGTTTTTCATTTATAATATACCTGATAAAAAATTTGAATTCTTACAGATACCAATATGTTTGTTTATTTTCATACTTTTATCTGTGGCAGTATATGCATTCCCTCTTTTATCCCGCTATCAATGCAGCATGAAGCAGCTTTTAAAGAATACAATGATATTAAGCTTTACCAACATTCCTGCCACAGTTATAATCGCAGTTTTTCCACTTGGCATTTTTTATCTGGCATCTGCTTTTGACATCAATCTGGCTGCAGCCTGCGGTTTTTTCTTCACGATTGGCTGTTCGGGAATTATGTACATTGCTTCATTTGTTCTTTTTCGAATATTTAAAAAATATGAAAATGGCAAACTCTAATTCTTGTATGGATGGAGCGTCGAGTCTGCATATCTGCTGATCTGGATTTATCTCTAAAAATAATCGGAGCTGTCACATTAAGTATAGTATATACAAAGTAGTATTTATACAAAAACATACTACATATTGTATAGAAACTCCTTAACAAGACAGCCCCAATATCACCAGAATTTAAAAACTAAATCATTTAATCATATTTCTAATATATTTTTACTTACTTAATCTTTCAATCATTGCAAGAATCCGTCCTGCACATTCCCGGACTACTGTTTCTGAAAGCTGCCCTTGCGCATATGCACGGCGGATACTCTCGTCGTCATTCAAATTTCCCGGCATAATAATGTCATTCCCAGCAGCTGCGCACTGCCACGGCACGCTTCCGTCCTCAGGAACTGTTGTATTCCAGTCAGACATAATCACCCCTTCAAATCCCCACTCCTGACGCGCAACCGTCTGGCACAGCTGACGGCTGTTTGCTGCATGGGTTCCGTTTATGCAGTTATAAGAAGACATGATCGCTGCCGGCGCACTCTCCTTTACCACGATCTCAAATCCGCGGAAATATATTTCTCGAAGAGCCCGCTCAGAAATACATACATTTACTCCCATCCGGTTATCCTCCTGATTATTGCAGGCAAAATGCTTGATAGTCACGCCGCATGTCTTATGGCTCTGCACACCGACAGTTACAGCTGCTGCAATCATGCCTGACAAAAGCGGATCTTCCGAATAATATTCAAAATTACGTCCGCACAGCGGATTCCTTTGGATATTCATGCCAGGCGCCAGCCACAGGTCCACATGGAACTCCTCCATCTCAACAGCAATCGCACTGCCAAACTCACGCACCAGTTCCAGATCCCACGTCTGCGCCAATGCTGTCCCGACAGGAAACGCAGTACAGTACTGATAATAAGTGTCTGCATCTTCGTGCAGCTGAACATCTTCTAAGAACCCGTTTTCCAGTGAACCAAGAACGCCAACGCCGTATACGATATCTGTCCTCATATCCACCTCATAGCTCTGACGCAGACGGAGGCCGGCCGGGCCGTCTGCCATAATCAGGGAACGTATCCCATACATTTCTTCTAATGCTTCCGTCGTCTCTCCGGCAGAACCGGGAACGCGGATGCCGGCAGAGCCAAGCGTACTCGCACCCTGCGTAATATTGCCGTACAAGAGTGGTATCAGCTCCTCTACAGGCTGCTTTCCAGCAGCCGGAGCATGGTACGTTTTCCGCTTCTCTTCCTGCGGTGCAAAACGAATAACTGTTATCCCCTGCTTTTCTGCCTGATCAAGCCATTTTTCAGCCTTGCTGACCGCAGTCTGTGACACGCCGAATTCTTTAAATGACGCCTCCGGGCATATCTTTTCTGTCCGTTCCAATACCGCAAGCTGCGGAACCTCCAGCACTGCCGCAAGCTGCAGGCAGGCAGAATGCTTTCCAATCCATACGCCATATTTTCCTGCTTCAACGACCCATGCACTCATCTGCTCTGAAAAGCTGGCAAGCTGCTTTTGCCTGACAAAAACTGTAATCTGCTGCATGCCGCCCGGCGGTATTACATCCGTTTTCGCAAAACCTGCCAGCCTGTGGTATTCCATTGCAGTACCCGTCTGCGGCGGTGTCACGTATACCTGCACCACTTCCCTGCCAGAATAATGCTCTCCGGTATTTTTTACCGATACCGTTACTTTTATACCAGCTTCTACGATCTGAACGCCTTCAAACTTCATAGAAAAGTCTGTATAAGAAAGTCCGAACCCAAACGGAAACAGCGGCCTGATGCCAAAGCTGTCAAAATACCGGTATCCGACATATATGCCTTCCCGGTATTCCTCCGTCGTAAGGTCTCCGTTTAAATAACTGTAGTCTTCGGCAGACGGATAATCCTCATAAGCTCTCGCCCATGTAGTAGTCAGCCTGCCTTCCGGCACCGCCCTGCCAAACAGAACATCTGCCACTGCATGTCCGCCCTCCTGCCCAGGCAGGGAAATATTTAAAACTGCCCTGATATATTCTGCTTCCTTTAAGATGTCGGTTAATTCTACTGGAGCGCCGACATTTAAGATCAGCACAATCGGCATACGCTCCCGGTTCAGGTATAATAGATCCTCCCGTTCGCTGCTGCTTAAATAATAATCTCCTTCTTCCCTGCGCCTGTCTCTGCCCTCACCGGAAATACGACTGATGACATAAACGGCAGCTGACGCCCCTTCCAGATCTGCGGCTTCAATCCTTCTTCCCTGCGGAAGCACAAACGGATTATCGGCATAGGCATCAAACGGATTGTCTACCAGCTTCGCAGCCTGAAGCACCTTTTCCTTCCATGCGTTCCTTGCCGCTTCATAGCGTTTTTGATAATCTTCCAGCCAGTCTATGTCAGCTACCGACCTTCCGGCCTCTGTAAATCCCCGATAAATGGAGATATTTTCACGATTGTTGACATCACCGGAGCCAATGCCGCCCTTGACCGTATGGCCCGCACCGCTTCCAAACAGCGCAACAGTAATGGATTCCTCAAATGGAAGCAGCCCCTCATTCTTTAGTAAAACAATTCCTTCCGCCGCCGCGCGCCGCGCTAAAAATCCATGTGCAAGCTCCCGTTTTGACGGTTTCTGCATCAATGTACCGCTATGATTCCAGTTTAAATTCCCCATAACTATTCCTTTCCTGATTTCCTGTTATTTGATAGCAAAAAGACTTCCACAGCCGTCACATACGTTTATTCGCAATATAACAGCTATGTAAGTCTTTTGTCTAAAATCTCACTCTGCGATGATTATTCCAAAACACTGCCATGCATCGCTCCTGCAAAGTTTACTCCTTAACACCGCCAAGCGTTACACCTGCGATAATATACTTAGATAAGAGCAGATATACAAAGATGATCGGCACAATCGCGATCGTAATCATCATATAAATCTTGCCCATATCAAAATTCATATAATCCGCGCCTCGAAGCGTTGCAATCAGAATCGGCACCGTCATCTTATTCTTCGACTGTATTACCAGTGCCGGAACGAAGTAATTATTCCAGGAACCTACAAAGGAAAAGATCGCCTGTACTGCAATCGCCGGCTTCATAATCGGAAGCACGATTTTGTTAAATGTCCAAAATTCCCCAGAGCCATCGATTCTAGCCGCTTCAACAAGAGACAGCGGAAGGGAAGACTGCAGATAGCTGTACATAAAGTAAAATACAGACGGTGAAGCAATCGACGGAATAATCAGCGGAAGCAGCGAATCATACATTCCCATATTCGTAATCAAGCGCAGAAATCCCATAGCAGTAACCTGTGTCGGCATGACAAGAATCGCCATAATAAATGTAAATGCCACTTTTTTAAGCTTAAAATCATATACGTACAATCCATAAGCTGTCAGTGCCGAAAAATAAGTACAGATTGCCGCGGAACAGCCGGAAACAATCAGGCTGTTTATAATTCCCCGAAACATCGGGAAAGAACCGTCATTTGCCACACTGTTCAAATTTTTTAACAGGTATGAGCCCGGCAGGGCCGAAAACCCTTTCTGTAAATCTGCATGTGAACGTGTCGCATTAATAAACAGGATATAAAAGAAAAACAGACACATAAATGACAGAATAATAAGTACCGTATGTGCCAGAATACTCCGGCCTCGGCCTGATGTATTTGATTTCATAAGTTATCTCCTTCCTGCCTTTTTTGCTTTTTTTGCAGCTGCCTTCGAACCATCCGGGTCGTCGTCATTTGTGATCTTATAGGTAATAAAGCACAGTATGCCCGCTACGATAAACAGATAGACTGACAATGCGCCTGCCATGCCATAGTTCTTGCTCTTCAAATGGCTGTTTAAGAACATGATAAGCGTCATAGATGTACGGTCCGGCGTACCCTGCCCGTTTGTCAGAATCTGTGGAACATCGAACATCTGGAGTCCGCCGATAATGGATGTAATTAAAGTATAAGCCAGAATCGGACGAATCAGAGGGAGCGTAATATAAAAGAACCTTTTCATGCTGTTGCAGCCGTCCAGCTCAGCAGCTTCAAAAATATCCGGGCTGATACCCATAATCGCAGCCATCAGCATAATCGTCGTATTTCCGAACCACATCAAAAAGTTCATCAGCCCTACAAGAGCCCTTGTTCCAAATACGGAGCCTAAAAAATCAATCGGTTCTTTGATTAATCCGACCGACGTCAGAATCGAATTGATAGGCCCGCCGGTTGAAAACATCGTAAAAAACAGCATTGCGAATGCAGATGCCATAATCAGGTTCGGCAGATAAATGACCACCTTAAAAAACTGGGTACAGCGGATTTTCAGACGTGCATCTACAAACCATGACGCAAGCAGAAGCGCTACGACGATCTGCGGGATAAATCCGATCATCCACAAAATAAACGTATTGCCGGCGTATTTGAGCATATCTGATTTCAGCAGCTCTATATAATTTGCCATACCAATGAAATTCGGCCCGATTTCTTTTAATCCCGAACGATAATATTCAAAAAAGCTGTACCGGATCGTATCTGCCAGAGGTATTAAGGAAAAAATGAAAAAACTAACGAAAAAAGGAAGAATAAATATGTATCCCCATTTCGAATAATCAATACTTCCGCCTTTCTTTTTCATAAGGGTCATTCCTTTCTTTTTCTATTCTGCTTCTATTCTTTTGTGTGCCGCCGCGCTGAGCAAAAAGCCATCGCGCGGCAGCCTCTTAGTATTATTCCGGCCACTGAATCTCCGTAAGGTCTGCGTAACGCTCCCTGATTGCTGTTTCAAAATTCTGCTTTGCTTTTTCAAAATCAACTTTGCCCTGGAAATAATCACTAAACGCACTCTGGATTAATTCAACACTTCCCTGGTCATAAGCAGAAAGCGGCGCGATCTTAACACCCTCAGCCGCAGGGGCGAAATATTCAAATGTATTCTGTCCGCCAAGGAATTTGGAAGCATAGGTCTTGCTGTCCTTGGCAGCTTCCTGCATACCGCTTTTTGTATTTGTATAATCTAAGAATTTCTGGGAAATCTCTAACAAATTATCTTTATCAGCGGTTAAAGAAAGCATAATATCTTTCACATATTTTGGATTATCCGTACCCTGACATGCAATGATATAGGAACCGCCCCAGTTGTAATCCTGCGGAGCTTTTGTAACAGCCCATACGCCGTTATCACCGTCCCAGTTCTTTTTCAGCGTAAAGTCAATTCCCCATGCCGGGAACAGGAAGGAGAACACTTTCGATGTAGAGCCCATTGTCTTGTTCCAGTCATCGTTAAACTGTCCCTTTACACTCTTATCCAGATATCCCGCATCCAGCCATTCCTTGGAATCCCTGACCCAGTCCATAATCTTCTGGTCAACCTTTAATACCGTAGATCCTGCGCTGACCCATGGCTCAGAAATGCTGTTTCCATACAGACGGAACGTATCCGCATAGGAAGAAAATGTATAGTATCCGGCTTTCTTAAGCTCCGCCGCGGTTTCCTTCATCGTATCCCAGTCTTTGACTTTTTCACCGACCTCTGTCGGGTCGTCCGTGCCGAACACTTCCTTGGCAATATCACGACGATATACCAAAAGTCCCGGGCAGCACTGCCATGTAGAAGCTCTCTGCACGCCGTTTACATCCGAAGCGATCACTTTTGTAAAATCATACTGGTCTGACAAATCGGTTTCCGGGTTAATGCCTAAATCTTCCAGCGGCATTGCCACATCCACATCTGCGTCTGTATACTTGAATACATAATCTGTCTCCGCCAGGAAAATATCGATCTTGTCATCATCCGCCGCGTCTGCCTGATTCATCAGCGCTTCATCCAGCTTCTGCTGATACACTCCGTCCTGATTCGGATTTACAATCCAGTGGATTTCTGTCCCATCATTTAATGTAGTAACCGTCTTGTCAGCAGATGTTTCCTTTACTTCCGGATAAACAGCCTCTATACGCTCACGGAACTCATCATTCCAGCTATAGATGTTAATCACCCTGCCGTCGCCTTCAAAGCCTCCGGAAGCATCGACACCCTGGCTGTCTCCTGCATCCTGGCCGCTGTCAGAACCCTGCTGGTCTCCTCCGCTTGACTCCCCGCTCTGACTGCCACATCCGGCCAGAGAACCAGCTGTTACGGCTGCCGCCAGCATCATGCATACCAATTTCCTTTTCATAAAACTTATCCTCCTTTGATTTTATAAATATTTTATATAGCTTTATTGCTTTTGTTAGATACATTATAAAAAATTTATATCCTCCGATATACCATTAACATGTAAAAAACATCAAAATCATGACATAATATGAATTTATGAAATATCTACAATAATCTCAGTCTGATCCTTTAATAATTGTGCAGAAATATAATTTCCTTCGATTTCCTGCCCGTCAATAGTGACTTTTTTGCACCCGCCTGGTACATGCCCATGGTTGTTTACCACAATGTGCAGATGCTTTCCCCGAAACTCTTTATCAATTTCAAAACCATCCCAGTCTTTTGGAATCGCCGGCTCTATTTTAAGGCCGTAAAAATCAGGACGCATACCCAGAATGCCTTCCACACATCCTACCATGACCGTAGAAGCCGTGCCTGTCAGCCAGTGTACATGAGAACGTCCAAAATGCGGACTGGCTTTGCCTTCGGTAAACTGTCCATAGCAGTACGGCTCCAGCTTTCGGATTTCTGCCCGGTCGTTTTGTGCCGCAGGCGCATTTTCCATAAAATACTGGAATGCCCGGTCTCCATTTCCGCGCAAGGCTTCCGCAAGAATCAGCCATCCCTGAGACTGTGAAAAAATCCCAGCGTTTTCTTTGACGCCTGCGTTGTAGATCACAGCGAGTGCCCCGTCAAAGGCATGTGCATGATAAGGAGGGTCCATCAAAACTGCCCCGTACTCCGTATTCAGCCTCTCATATACCGCATTCATAGCCGCCTCCGCCTGGCTGTCCGATGCAAATCCGCTGATCACAGCCCAGCTCTGCGGATTCAGCCATATATTTGCTTCCGGATCTGTACGCTTCCCGATCACTTCTCCTTTTTCTGTAAATCCCCGGATAAACCTGTCCTCATCCCAGCACAAATCCTGTATTGCCATCCGAAGCTTTTTTTTCTCTTCATCTAAATACCTGATATAATCCTCATCCTTTTTATATTCCGCAAACTCCTTTAAAATCGACATAGCCAGATAGAACTGGAACGCCACAAACGAAGATTCTCCCTCGCTTCCAAGCCGCAGGCAGTCGTTCCAGTCTGCGTACAGCCCGGCCGGCATCCCGTGCCTTCCCAAATGCTCCATAGAAAAATTAACCGCCCGTTTTAAATGTTCGTATACCGTGCCTTCATCCTTATTGGCAAAAGGAATGACTTCATCCATAAAAGAGAGGTCGCCTGACTCTGAAATATATTTATAGATCGTCGGGAACAGCCACAGTGCATCGTCGGCACGGTATGCCGGATGTCCTGTTTCCTTTACATAAGAAGCGTCGTCCGGCGTATCTTCATGTCCCGGATTATGGGTAAATTTGACAAGCGGAAGCCCGCCGCCGTGGTCTACCTGTGCCGAAAGCATAAACCGGATTTTTTCTACTGCCATTTCCGGTGCCAGATGAATAATGCCCTGTATATCCTGCACTGTATCACGGTACCCGTAGCCATTCCGCAGCCCGCAGTATATAAAAGAAGCTGCACGTGACCAGATAAATGTCATAAAGCAGTTGTAAGCATTCCATGTATTGACCATCGTGTTGAATTCCTTGCTCGGCGTCTTAACCTGAAACCGCGACAGTTTTCCATGCCAGTAATCAGCCAGTTTTTCCATATCCTCCGCGCAGGTTTTCTGTGGGTCCTGATAACATGCCAGGATGCTTTCCGCCTCTGCATCATCTTTCATCCCAAGGATAAAAGCGATCGTTTTCGTCTCTCCCGGTGCCAGCGTAAGCACCGCAGTAAGCGCGCCGCATCCGTTCTCATTATAATTAAGCGTCCCGGCCAGCTCTCCATTTATCACTCCCTGAGGGTTCCCGTATCCATGATACCTGCCGAGAAATTTTTCCCTATCCCCGCAGTATGATTTAATTTCGGCCCCGGCCATTCCAAAGAAACGCTGTATCACAATCTTGTCATCTACATCCTCTCCTTTTGCAAGGCCGTCCAGATTGCCGTGAATCAGCTGGCAGATTCTGTTTCCGCTAAACTTTGTTCTGGTAATAAACTGTGAATATTGTAGATTTACCTGATCCTGCTCATAATTACTGACATTTGTGAATTCTGCATATCCTGTGATACTTAGATTTCTTACTGTCTCGGACTGATTGGACACGCTTAGGTTCCAGACTTCATAAGACTTATCCAACGGGACATAATATAATGCTTCGGTATGAATCCCACTGTAATCTGCCGCTATTTTGGTATACGCCATTCCATGCCGGCATTCACTCTTGTAATCGGCAAGGTCTTTGCCGACCGGCTGCCAGGATGCCGACCAGTAATCCGTGCTGTCATTGTCGCGAATATATATGTAGCGTCCGGGCTGATCGAACTGGTTGAAGATATAGCGTAAGATTCTGCCATTTGCACCGGATTTGGCAAAGCTGTATCCACCGGCATTATTAGATATGACTGCGCCATACTCAGGCGAGCCAAGGTAATTTGCCCACGGCGCGGGGGTGTCCGGCCTGGTTATTACATATTCCCGTTTTTCATCATCAAAATATCCAAAATTCATACTTGCTCTCCTTTATATCTTTCTTCCTCTTTATTAATAACATTTATAAAAGGGTGTGTTATGGGGAGCCGGATGCAGGAAGAGGAAAACTGCCCGGCGTATGGGTACTCATTCATCTTAATTTTCCGGACACCCATAAATAAAACACCCTATCTAAGCTGTTCCTATTATTATAAGTTTTCATGCCATTCCCTTATATCATTCTATTTACAAAAATGTCAAAATCATGTTATAATTATGATTCACAGTCTAAAGCTTCAAACATATTCCAGACAAAAACAGGCTGAACAAAACGTCAAAACAAACAATAGAAAGCACGCTGTGCGAACTTTCTATTGTCATGAATAAGGAAAGGAACCAGATTATGAGTTTACGGAACGAATGGTATCGGAAGGAACTGAAAACAGGCGAAGAATCCATTGTACACCGCCCATTAGAAGAAGAATATTCATTTTACCGTTCTGTCAGCTCCGGCGATATGGAGGCTGTGCAGAAAAACTGCACGAAAGAGGCTTTTATTAATCCAGACGGGGCAGGCATACTTTCTACAAATCCTTTAACAAATATCAGGTATCATTTTGTTGTCACGGTTGCAATGATAACCAGATTCTGCGTAGAGGCAGGCATGGAACTGGAACAGGCATACCAGCTCAGCGACTTTTACATATTAAAAATGGATAACTGCAATTCCATCGATGTAATCAGCAAGCTTCATAAATCTATGGCGATCGATTATACGGAAAAAATGCTGTTTTTGAAAAAAAGCTCTGTCATATCTAAATCCATCACCCTCTGCATAGACTATATTTACAGCCATATCAACAGCCGGATTACGATTGAAGAGCTTGCAGAACATGTATGTCTTTCTCCCAGCTATTTATCCAGGCTTTTTAAAAAAGAGCTCGGAGTCCCCGTCAGTGAATATATCATTAAAAAGAAAATCGAAAAGGCACAGAATCTGCTGCGGTATTCTGACAGCAGCATTATTGACATCGCCAATTACCTGTCCTTTTCATCCCAGAGCCATTTTATTCAGGTATTCAAAAATACCGTCGGCTTAACGCCTAAAAAATACAGAGACCATTTTTACCGGACTTCATGGTGACTGATTGCAGCTGTCGCACTATTCAAAATACATACAAGATATAGTAGATATAAACATATTAAACTGCTATATTTTGATATATTTTTCTTAGCACGACAGCCCCATTCCCACTTTTGCTACCCTCTAAGGGCAAAAGCTTTATTTTGCTTCAGTCTTTTCCAGACTAATATTGTCAATGCACACCCTATGCTTTTCTGTCATCTGCGTTCCACCGACAGCCCCCATAGAAATGCTCAGGACTGACTCCAGGTCTGTCTCCTCTGTCATCTGGAATACGATCTCATACGTCTTGTACTCACTGCCAAGCTCTACGATTTTTTCCTCGGTATAAGGCGTCCAGTCATCGTTATGCTTGTTTCCATCCCTCTGAATTGCAAACATAATTTTTCTGGCTGTATCTGACTTAGCATCCATAGAAAGCCGGTACCACTGTCCCTTTTCCAGCTCAATCTGATTCTGCTTTAACTGAATCTTCCATGCCGCGTCGCCCGTATTGCTGATGGAAAAGTCTGCGGCATGATCTTCTGTCAGAGTGTCCACGACATATTCCGCATTTGCAGAGCCGTCAACAAAAGGCTCATAACCTGCAAATCCCGCTTGGAAGCTTCCATTTTTTATCAGCGTATCTTCCACGATGCGTACATCGTCCAGATAAAAGGTACCTGGCTGCTCTATCCTGCATACAAAATCTTTATCAGTCAGGCCTGCTTCGGTTTCAAATTTGAAGCTGTAACTCTTTTCTGTTCCATCTAACGATGCTTCAAAGACCTTTCCGGCTGCTGCCACTTTGATGCTCTTTCCAGATTCGCCTTCTGCGGAAAAGCTCAGCGCATACTTTCCGCCGCCTGATAATGCCAGGTCTTTTTGAGAAACGACGACCGGATTCTGTGCCGATGTCCCTTCTGGAGCTACAATTTTAAGCCTTCTGATATTATCCGTATTAGTTACAGATACCTCTGCGCCATCCGTCTTTTGAACATCCCAGAATCCCAGGCGGCCTGTTCCTTCCTGAAAGCTTCCGTTGCAGACATAGTTTCCATCCGCAAGAACAGTCTTTGCACCATTGTCCAGATCTTTTTCTCCTGTCTTTACCAGAGACACGCTGCTGATGTGGATGCCTGCCGTCGAGCCGGCATTACCCAGATTAAATTCCAGACGTCCATTCGCATCATCCTTATCCGTCATCGTAAATTCATACGTAAACGTCTGTTTTTCCGTTGTCAGATTTACGCTTGTATCTTCCAGATAACGCTTGTATGAGCGATCTGGTGCCGATAAGCCCACTTTCATCGTTCTTTCGGCATCTGCGTAAGCGTCAAAGCTGACTTTGTAAATACCTCCCTTTTTCATCGGAAGATCCGGCTGCACGAGCTGTACACTGTAGTCTGCCGTTCCCTCAGCTCTTGTTGTAATAACAATCTCGTTATTCTTAATCTGTGCGTCTGCCTCTCCGCCAAGAGTCGTCAGGAATGTCCAGTCCTTATCATCTGTCAGCTCCCCGGCATCTTTAAAACTTCCGTTATTGATATAATTGCCGTGCGCGTCAGGGTCCCGCAGAACCACATTTTTCACAGGTTTTTCTACATTCTCGTCATAGCTGTCTTTCTGGTACACCTTTACATAATCAATCTTGTAGGAAGCGTTTTCGATGTCTGTCGTCTCATCAGGATTTCCTACCCAGCTGCCGCCGACAGCCAAATTTAAAATAATATAAAACGGCTGGTCAAATGGTGCAGGGTAAGTAATCTCGCCCTGTCCTTCGGCTGCAGAATACCAGTCATTTTCTGTATGAATCAGCCTGCCGTCTACATACCAGCTGATTCTTCCCGGCTCCCATTCTGCGCTGAAAATATGATATTCCTCGGAAAAGCTTCCCTGCTTTAATGTGCAGGTTCCCTGGCTTTCGCTGTGCGGATTCCCGTAATGAATGGTGCCATAGGAGGTATCTGTCTTTTGTCCCATTACTTCCATAATGTCAAGCTCTCCGCATCTCGGCCACTGCCCATACAGATTTTCATCTGCAGGCATCATCCAGAACGCAGGCAGGAAGCCCTGTCCCTGCGGCACTTTTACCTTTGCTTCAAACAGCCCGTACTTGAAATTATGCTTGTTCTGTGTATTTACCCTGCCGGATGTATAGGATACCTTTCCGTCCACATCTACAGTTTTCACAGGCTTCAGCACAAGACAGCCGTCTTCAATATAAATGTTTTTGCTGGAATCCACATACTCCTGCAGTTCGCTGTTTACCCATCCCGGCTCATGCAGCTCTACGTTCCAGTCATCTCTGTTTAAGGAATCTCCATTGAACTGTTCTTCCCATTTTAACGTATAGCCCGTATAATCTAATGATGCCGCAGGAGCATTCTTTTCTGTAACTGCCACCATGCATTCCGCTTTCTTTCCGCTGCCATCCTGCGCCTGCGCCGTAATCACCGCTGTTCCGGCATTCAGAAAACTTACCCGGCCTTTTGATGAAACTTTCGCTACAGAAGCATCACTGCTTGTAAAAGCTACCTTTGGTTCGGTTGCGTTCTTTGGCAGCACAGACGCTTTTAATTTTACAGATGTACCCTTTTCACCATCTAACAGTGTGCTGTCAAGCTTTACCTCTTCAACCGGCGTCCCTACCTTTACAGTCAGGACTGCGTTTTTAGAAGGCTCTGCCTCGCTCGCAGCTATGATCTTCGCTGTGCCTTCTTTTTTTGCCGTAATCTTTCCCCCAGAGCTTACCTTGACCACTTTCGGGTCTGAACTCTTATAGACTACCTTCTTACTGATGCTTCCTGTGCCTTTCACTTTTGTTTTGACCTGATAGGATGCATCCTTCTTTAAAACAAGGATAGCTGTACCCGGTTTTTGGATTTTGACACTTTTTACCTGTGCCATATCCTTTTTTGGAGCCGCAGCTGCAGGCGTTCCTGATGCCGTCACAGCTACCAGCAGCGCTAACGCCGCTGCAATACTTTTTTTGTAACTCTTCATTACTCCATCTCCTTTCATTTTATTTTCATACCAGACCATTTTCTGGCTGATATCATCCCAGTTCGACAACAATCTCGTGTGATGATTCCGGCATAGACATAAGCTCCTCCCTGCTAAATACCGCCAAATTTCCGCGAATGTCCAGCTCTTTTTGTCCGTCACAGGATGCCTTTTTCACTACATATTCCCCGTAATCCAGCTTCTGCGGATTCTGGAACTTGATCTGGAAATTCTTCCCCGCGAACTGAAGCTGGAGCTTTGCATTACCTTCAGAATCAAACTGGTCTGTTACCATCTTCGGTTGAATCACCATGTCTCCAATGTCCCCATGTACGCCAAACATCTCTGTGACAGCCGTAAGCATATACCAACTCGCAGCCCCGGTGAGATAATTGTACATGCCTCTTCCGTCTGCATTAAAATATTCTGGTATACCCGGATAGATTCTGCTGACCTCAAAATTCATGGCTGCATCCGCAAGCGCCTGCAGCGCTTTATGCCCTTCTTTGACAAATCCCCTCTGGTATAATGCGTTAGCATACATCACCGTCATATGAGAGAATACTGCCCCGTTTTCTTTTTCTCCATATGCGAAACCAAACATCCTGCCCATATTAAATTTCTGTTCATGGAAGTCTGTGTTCAGCCGGTAGCCGCCGGCCTCTTTTTTATACAGATAATGGTCCGCGCTTTTACAGATCTTTGCAATCTGCTCGTCCCCGGCTGTCCGGCCCATGATGGCAAATACCTGTCCGATCAGCATCATCCGTACGCCCTGTGGAAAATACCCTTCCACAGGCTGTCCATCGTTATCATAGTAGCTGTTATACCATCCCTCTCCGTCGTTTCCTTCCAGCCACTCTGTCTGGTTAATATGCTGCCTGAGCCACTCCGCCTTATTTTTCAGATTGTCTGCCAGCTCGCGTACCGAAACCCGTATCTTTTTCCCGCTGACATTGTGCCGGATCAGCTGGAGATAATCTTCTAACAGCTTCTGCTTTGCAGAAATATCATCGTAAATGCTGCTGTCCGCCTGCAGAAGCCCGCTGATTTCTTCCAAAAGCTCAATCTCCTTCCAGCCAAACTCGCTTTCCAGAGTATCAAGCAGTTCCGCCATCTGCCAAAGATTTCCCGCGTAAGCACAGGTAAATGCTACACTCTCCCCGCGCTCGGACGCCATATCCATCGCATCATTCCAGTCCGCGCCCCGGAGCCTATAATGGTTATGCTCTCCGACTTCATAAAACGCGCACAGATTCTGAAGCAGCAGATGCTCTAAAATGCTTCCTTCATATACGCTGCCGTCCCCGCATTTCTGCTGCAGGCCGTACGCCGGCTCCCACTCTGTATCCAGGCCTGTACCGCGCTTAGACTGTTCATCTTTAAAATAAGCAACCTGTTCTTTTAAGATCTCAATATCTCCTGTCTGATCTATGTAGAGCTTTGTAGTTAAAAACGGCCAGACTCCATGGTCCATCCACACACGCGCAATACCATTCCTGTCTGCGACAAATTCTCCCTGATGCTCCCCAATGATCGTGGCATTCGTTCCATCCATCCTGACGCCGCCATAATTATCCAGAATCATCTGGCGGACACCGCCTGGATCCATAATCAGAAGGGAAAGGCAGTCCTGCCATAAATCACGCCAGCCTCTGCCGCCTCTGCCATAGTCATGGTGCGGCAGGAAAGAGCATCCGTAAATCCTTCTTAAAACAGGCTGAAAGCTTACCCAGCGCATAAAATTGTCAAAGCTTACGTTTCCAGTATCATATCTTACATTGATCTTGTCCTGCCAGTAGCTTTCCATTCGCAGCCGTGCTTCTTCCACTTTTTCCGCAGTATTATATGCGGAGATCATGCCTTCTACATCTTCTTCCTGCTCCGTAATTCCCATTACAATCGTATAGGACGCCTTCTCGTTCGGAGCAAGCACAGTCTCTGGAAAACGAATGCCGCCCATGGCTTCTTTTCCCTCTATACAGCTTCCTGCCGGCAGTCCATCTTCATTTTTTATCACTTTCCACGGACGCGTATAGCTGCCGCCTTCACCGATATAATCTTCTACGGACGGGTAAAAATCTTTTGGCTTTTCTCCATTTCCGGTAATGCCGCATACAAAATAGGTCAGGTTATTTTTTCGATGCCCGCGTTCGTCAAAAGACAATACCGGCTTTACATGCACCCCATATTCTGTTGTTTTGATCCTGTGCAGCAGAGAAGTCACATGCCTGTGGTCCCTGATATTGTCCGCACTCCTTCCAAAGATCGGAACTGCGGCAATCGGCGTAATTTTCTGCGGACAGTCATTTTGGTTGCAGATTTCCACATGCATAATCTCCACCTGATTTTCTATTGGCACAAAAGAAGTCACCTTAGCCTGCAGATGATATTTTTCTGACTGTCTTTCAACTGTCTGCCACATAAATCCCGCTGTCAGTGTGCTTGGATCCTGACTGGCTGTAAATTTCTTGTTTTCTTCCTCGGCGGATGCTCCGGTTACTGACCATTCACCTAAATCCTCGACCCTGCACCAGAAATTTCTTCCTGACCGGTTATTGTGCAGATTTTCTACACTGACCGGCTCCATTAAAAAGGCGTTCTGGTTGATTTTGATGTCGCCGCCCAGATTCGGTGTCAGGGAGCTTTTGATTCCATGCTCCCCCGCAGCCGGGAAATAAAGATAACTGTAATTTTCCGGCTTTTCAATCAAAAACGTCCCATCCCTGTCTAAAAAGTGTATGCTTTCCATCATACTTACCTCCTAAAAAATATTGCTTTTTATGTATAGGATCTACTTCCTGCATATCCCTGATGTCAATACTTGCCTCACTGCAAAATATTACTTTTATGCATTTTGATTTGCTTCCTGCATATCCTTGATGTCAATTTTTACTTTACTGCAAAACATTACTTTTTATATTTGCACAGACAGTTCATGCTCCTAAGATCTCGTTCTTACTTCCTGGACTGTCGGCGCCCCGTTCCCTTGAATTTTAAAGCTACCCATCTGTACGGCAAGCTCTTCTGCTGAAGCTGTCAGGTCTTCGGATTCCTTTGCCACAGTTTCACTGTTTGCGATCAGACTGTTTGCCTGCTTCACCAAAATATCAGAAGAATCCAGAATCTGCTGCGAGCTTGCCGCCTGCTCCTCAGATATAGCTGCGACATCCACTGCCACACTTTCTACATGAATCACCTTCTGTATCATGTCATGCACCAGCCCATTTACTGCCGCAATATTCTCAAAAATCATGTCAAATGTCTTCGCAGCATTTTGAATCAGCACGCTGCTGCTGTTAATATTTTTCACACTATCATCTGCCTGAATGACAACATCCCCGATCGACGACTTAATTTCCATAACCAGCTTGTCAATATTCTGCACAGAGCCAACGCTTGTCTGTGCCAGCTTGCCGATTTCTGATGCCACCACAGCGAATCCTCTTCCTGCATCTCCCGCACGGGCTGCTTCAATGGAGGCATTCAGTGACAGCAGGTTTGTTTCTTCCGCGATATTTCCAATGACCTTTGTGATATTTGTGATCTCTTCCGACGCTTTGTCAACTTCATCGATCGCAGACTGTAATTTTTCCACAGACTGATGGATATTCTGCATGGCTTCGCTTACTTCCTGCATCGCCTGCATACCTTTTTGAGATACGTCGACCGTTTCGAGCATTTTACTGTTTACGCCGTCGCCGTCTTCTTTTGTTTCCGCAACTACCCCTGCCAGCGTCGTTGCGCTTTCCGCAATTCCACCGACGGATAAGGACAGGCACTCGATGGTTTTATTCAGTTCCTTCATCGACTCATTTTGTATTTTAGATGCCGAAAACATCTGCCCGGATACATCCCGGCTGCTGTCCGCCTGACCGCGCAGTGTGTCAGAAACACCGTTGATCGAAGAAATCATACTGCGCATTGCCTCAATAAACTTCTCCACACACTTCCCCATAGCCCCGATTTCATCATTGCTCTTCGTATAGCTGCGGACGGTAAAATCTCCATCCGTCATACGCTTTATGACTTCTGTCAATTTTTTTACCGGCCTAATAAAAATATGTACTATTCGTTCCATTAATACGGTCAGGATCAGCACCGATACCAGACCAAATAGAACCATGATATTGCGGACACGGTCTAAGTCCTGATAAACCATCTTGGACGGAATATAGGATACGAGCAGCCAATCTGTTCCTTCTACTTCTTCAAACACCGAAATATTTCCGCAGATTTCCGCCATATCCGTCTCATCGGATGTAATTCTTTTTGATATTTCCTGCATGAACTCATCATCCAGTTCATTAATCTTTTTAGAAATTATGCTTGTGTCCCGACATGCCAGAATCGTATCATCCTTGCGGTTTACTAAAAATGACTCAGCACCCTCCATCTCTACAAAGCTGTTTACGTAAATACTGACAACATCTAAAGACAGCTCCGCCGAAAGCACGAATACGTCGTTCGAGCTGCTGCGCAGCATACCACAGGCGCTGATGACCTGATCGCCATTTTTATTCGTGTAGGCATCGGTAAATCCCATGTTCACCCTTGTAAGGCCATCCCGGAACCATTCCTGCAGCGTGATGCCTGATTCCTGGGATTGATCTGCCGCACTCTCCGGCTCTGCAGCTTTCTCTGATTTCTCCTCTCCACCCGACGACTGATGCAGCCTGCCTTGTGTATCTGCCAGACAAATCCCATTCGGATAATTGCTGTCAAAATTATAATAGGCATCCAAATAAGCTTGCATCTGCTCCTTATCAAACTCCATCCGCTCAAGCGCCTGCTTTTCCACCTGAAAAGATGTCAGATTTCGATCCAGCCACGCTTCGATCTTAGCAGCCTGCCCTTTTACAGACGTTTCCAACAGCTCGTGCGCATTCTGCTCGATCACATCTTTGGATACACTGTAAGACAGCCCGGTGAGCACTACGATAATCACAATGACTACAGGAAGTATGATGCTCAAAAGCTTCGTCTTTATCGAAATAAATCTTTTTCCTTTTTTCATCAGTATTATCCCCTTCCAATACTTTTAAATATGGCACAGACTGTTATTGATACTGTGACACATTGGCGGCATCTACTACTTTTAATTATAACGCAGACTCTTATTGATACTGTGACACATTGGCAGCATCTACTTTTTCAAAAGGCAGCAGAATGTATTTGCCGTCTTCAGACGCGCAATCGATTTCCGATACAGACTCCCCGCCTGAAAGTTTCACTGCTGCCTCAACCGCAGCGGCTATCTGGCTGGACATCGGCTGGTACACTGTAAAATCCATCCTGCCATCAACGATTCCCTGGCACCCGCCCTCGGAAGCATCCACGCCCAAAAACAATACCGAATCCATATCGTATCCCGCTTCTTCAAAAGCTTCCGCTGCGCCAAGCGCCATGTCATCGTTGTTAGCTGCTACGCAGTCAACGGGACTGCCTGTCTTCAAAAACATTTCCATGAACTCCTTCGCAGTGTCCGAGCTCCAGCCTGCGTAATCTTCAAAGACATAATTAATTTTTTTTCCGCTAGCCTTCAAGGTCTTTTTCAGCCCGTTTGTCCTGCCTGCGGCCCCGGAAGCATCTCTTGGGCCTTTTAATATTGCCACATTGATTTCATCCCTGCCTGCATACTGCTGTAATATGTACTCTGCCTGATACTGCCCCGCCATATACTCATCAGATGCTACATAGATATACCTGTCTTTTTCCAACTGGCTGTCGTCCGGCGCGTTATTGATAAATACAATCGGCGTATCTTTGGCAGCTGCTTTCAGCTCGGAGACGATATCCGCAGAAACCGGCCCGCATAAAATTACACTGCTGCCCTCGGCGGCAGACTTGATCTGCGCAGCCTGTGTCTCTATAGATTTCTCCGCGTATCCTACTTCAAAATCAGCCCCCTGTTTTTGTGCCTGCTCCTTGAGCTGATCTGCCCATCCTTCGTAATAATCTCCGCTTTCTATTGCCGCATAATAAATGTTTACGCGGCCATTTGATACGCTTTTGCTCTGGCACCCGCTTAAAAACATAACAGCCATTACTGATGCCATAAACACTGCTTTTGTTTTTTTCATCATAGCAACCTCCATTCTCCTTGTGCTTTTGATATCACATGCAGCTTTCCAAATCATTTCACGCTTTCCAACAGATGCCAAAATTATATCTGAATTACGATTCCTTAATATATAAAAACTGTTTTAAAAATATAAAATTCATGTCATTATTTTATCAGCCTTAAAAACCATGGGCTTTGCCCCATGCATCCATGATTAAGCAAAAAAATACGAGATTGAGACAGCCTGTCAGCTTTCAGAATCCCGTATTTTTATTATTTTTCAATTCTTATTTTTATTTTTTTGATTAAATATGTACTCATCCGGCTCATTGAAAGTTCGCCTTTGGCGAAGAGCCGGATTCCCTCTTGGCATAATTTATACGTCCTTACGTACTTTGCAGTAAATGCAAAGTACCGGGCTGAACTGCTATAGGCTATTCTTTGATTAGAAACAGCTCTGACGATTAAAAATTTTTCGCAAAAAAACCTCCCATTTTATGGGAAAACAGGCGATAATATAATTAACAACAAACTATTTTTTCGCACATTCCACATAAAGAAGGGAGGTTTTTTTATGAAAACAAAGCTGAAAGTGACACGGAAAGAAACACGCAGACATATGGAACAGTTTCATCTTGCAGTAGAACTTGTCAAAGTTATAAACCATTTTTTCCCTGACCTGATCCATCTGTTAAAACAGACACAAGACCCCAGAAACCAGGGTTATATTACCTATCCCAATGTCATACTTCTAATGACCCGCATCCTTTCTTCTATATTCTATATCAGCAGCATGAGAAAAACAAGCCAGAAATTTAATTCTGATGTAGCCTTTACAATGAAAAGTTTAATGCGACAAGGCCGCGCGAATACGACGGAAGCCATATCGTATTTTCTGGTATCAATCCTGCAATTAAACTGCAGCCGCACCAGTTAAACGCCATCGCCCATGTACTGTATGGCGGCAACACGCTCCTTGCACACGAAGTTGGAGCCGGCAAGACGTTCGAGATGATTGCTGCCGCTATGGAGAGTAAACGCCTGGGGCTTTGCACAAAATCCATCGTCGTAGTTCCAAACCACTTAACAGAGCAAACGGCAGCGGAATGGCTGCGCCTGTACCCTGCAGCAAATATTCTCGTCACTACCAAAAAGGATTTTGAAACTGCAAACAGAAAGAAATTCTGCGCCAGGATTGCAACCAGCGACATCGACGCCGTTATCATCGGGCATAGTCAGTTTGAACGTATCCCAATCAGCAGGGAACGACAGGAAAGGTTGATTGAATCACAAATCGACGAAATCACAGAAGGTATCGCAGAAGTAAAAGCCAGTGGCGGGGAACGTTTCACCGTAAAGCAGTTAGAGCGCACCAAGAAAAGTCTGGAAGAACGTCTGGAAAAATTACAGGCAAATAACCGCAAGGATGACGTCGTGACGTTTGAGGAACTGGGCGTAGACATGATGTTTGTGGACGAGTCGGACAACTATAAGAACTTGTTCCTGTATACAAAAATGCGTAATGTTGCCGGCCTTTCCACTTCTGACGCACAGAAATCCTCTGATATGTTCGCCAAGTGCCAGTATCTGGATGAAATCACAGGCGGTAGAGGTATCGTGTTCGCCACGGGAACCCCAATCAGCAACAGTATCACCGAGATGTATACTGTGCAAAGATACCTGCAATACAACCGCTTACAGGAGCTTGGTTTGGTTCACTTTGACACATGGGCTTCGACCTTTGGAGAAACGACCACAGCGCTGGAGCTTGCCCCGGAAGGAACCGGATACCGTGCCAGAACCCGCTTCGCCAAGTTCTTCAACCTTCCTGAGCTGATGCAGGTTTTCAAGGAAGTGGCGGACATCAAGACTGCCGACCAGTTGAATCTTCCAACACCAGAGGTGGAGTACCATAATATCGTGTCCGAGCCGACACAGCACCAACAGGAAATGGTGAAGGAGCTGTCAAAACGTGCGGAAAAGGTACACAGCGGTCTCGACTCACATATCGACAACATGTTAAAGATAACGTCCGACGGACGCAAGCTGGGGCTTGACCAGCGTATCATCAACCCACTGCTCCCGGACGAGCCAAGCACGAAGGTTAATATGTGTGTCGCAAACGTGCTGAAACACTGGCGTGAAGGCGATTCTGAAAAGCTTACACAACTGATTTTCTGTGACGTTTCCACGCCGTCTGCAGGCACATCCGAAGAAGGAACAGGTTTC
>CAJUMT010000023.1 GCA_910587495.1 uncultured Lachnospiraceae bacterium
TTTTGATGCTGAAATGAAGAAAGCCGAAAACCCGCTAAAATCAAGGCTTTCGGCTGTGTTCCCAGCGTTCCCGAGGTGACTCGAACACCCGACCTACCGCTTAGGAGGCGGTCGCTCTATCCATCTGAGCTACGGAAACGTGTATAAAATTGTGTGTGACTTACTACCTCATGTCCTCCAAAAAGTTTCCGTTGTAGGTTCTCTTAGGAGGCGGTCGCTCTATCCATCTGAGCTATAGCGACAGTTATAAAAATATATGTGAAACCTGCCTTTGGCAGGCTATTCACTCTAAATTTTGATCTTTGTCTATTCTACCACTTTTCTTCAAAATGTACAAGACCTTGGAGCCAAATTATTCCGCGAAATCTTCTTCCCGGAGCCGGTTCACCTACCAAATCCTGTTCGTTGATACATACATCCATAATAATCCCATTAGTCTCAATGGTCATCACATAAATCTTTTCATTGGTCTTGTTATTCTCCCGAAGTTCCACGTTCAGTATATCACCCATCACATTATAATGGTCGCACTCTACTCCGCATGGCATAAAATGGGTTGTCACAATCGAAAATACATCTTCTTCCATAATCCTTTTGGAAATCATAGAGTAAGTGTCCATATCTTCAAGGGTCAGATTTTCAATGGCATCTTCGTCTCCATCTCTTGCTGCCTGTAACATCTGGCTGCGTTCCTGAAAAGCCTTGATCTCAGAGACTACTGGCATTCTTTGATAGACAGGCATTAAAATTTTACCTTCAACCGACAACCCTGACAAAATCAAAGAAGCCGTGGCATGCTCCATCATCCCATAGCGTCTCCTGTTTAAGTATTCCGTTACATTCTGAACATAAAAGATCAAAGAAACACCCAAATTCATATCATCGCAGACACCGGCATAAGATTCTTTTTCCGCATGCCGTTCAATCACCATATCTTCATAGAATCTTTCTGTCTTTCCAATAAAATATGGAACACAGTATTCTGCCTGGTACTCATCTTTTTCATCGTACTCCCCCCGAACCATCAGACCCATCTGATCTGCAAACGCTTTTCTGCGCTCGGAAAAATCCACCCCCTCTGCCGTAACCGCAGTTTCCTCCGTCTGAAAACATTCAGAAGTAAAATTTACCAGCTCTTCATATTCCTCCCTCTTCCGAATGCCGCTAAAACCAACTGCTCTTAAATATCGATGCAAGAGGTTACCTCCTATTAAAGTTCCGCTTTAGCCCTCGCAATGCCCCGTATCTGGAAGGATTTCCTGCCGCTCAAAACATGCGTCAGGAAATCCTTTCGGCATTGCAAGGGCTTCCGCTGTTTTATATTTGTTCCGCAATTGTCCCTCACAATTGCTGTTTTATATCTTTACCGTAACTCTGTCAATCCACCCATATATGGACGCAGCACTTCCGGCATACGGACACTTCCGTCCTCCTGAAGATGATTTTCCAAAAATGCAATTAACATACGCGGCGGAGCTACTACCGTATTATTTAATGTATGCGCAAAGTACTTGCCATTTTCACCGTCCACACGGATTTTTAATCTTCTTGCCTGGGCGTCTCCTAAGTTGGAACAGCTTCCCACCTCAAAATATTTTTTCTGACGAGGAGACCATGCTTCCACATCAATGGATTTCACCTTAAGATCCGCCAAATCACCGGAACAGCATTCCAAAGTACGAACAGGAATGTCCATAGAACGGAATAAATCTACCGTATTCTGCCACAGTTTATCAAACCACATGGGACTTTCTTCCGGCTTACAGACGACAATCATCTCCTGTTTTTCAAACTGATGTATACGATACACACCGCGCTCTTCAATCCCATGAGCTCCTTTTTCCTTTCTAAAGCAGGGTGAATAGCTGGTCAATGTATAAGGAAGCTTTTCCTCTTCAATAATCGTATCAATAAATCTTCCGATCATGGAGTGTTCGCTGGTACCGATCAAATAAAGGTCTTCTCCCTCAATCTTATACATCATAGCGTCCATCTCCGCAAAACTCATAACGCCGGTTACTACATTGCTGCGAATCATAAACGGCGGCACACAATAAGTAAACCCTCTGTTGATCATAAAATCTCTGGCATAAGAAATCACCGCGGAATGAAGTCTTGCAATATCTCCCATCAGATAATAAAAACCGTTACCGGCTACTTTACGGGCACTGTCAAGATCAATTCCGTTCAAGCGCTCCATAATTTCCGTATGGTATGGGATCTCAAAATCCGGGACCTTCGGCTCACCGTATCTTTTAATCTCCACATTTTCTGAATCATCTTTTCCAATTGGAACACTGGGATCAATGATATTCGGAATCACTAACATAATATCAGTCACTTTATGATCCAGTTCTTTTTCTTCCACAGATAACTTTTCCAGCTTTTCAGCACTTTCAGCTACCTGTCTTTTTACTGCTTCTGCTTCTTCTTTTTTTCCTTGTCCCATCAGTGCGCCAATCTGCTTGGAAAGTTTGTTACGTTCCGCACGAAGCTTGTCCGCTTCTTGCTGCGCGGCTCTTCTTCTGGCATCCAGTTCTATCGCTTCGTCAACCAAGGACAATTTCTGATCCTGAAATTTATTCTTTATATTTTTCTTGACAATGTCAGGATTTTCTCTGACAAACTTCAAATCTAACATTTTTTCTATACTCCTCCTGTATTTCCAATTAACTCCAGACTTTATCTTATGATAGTATCCACATTTTTGCAAGTTATTTTAGACCTATTCTATAATTTTATCTACATTTATCGCTTTTTTAAGCGCATCTTTTTCTTCTTCCGACAAATTAATAGCAGATTCTCCATGAATAACTTCTTTTGCATAAGAATAGCAGCCTTCTCTGCTATACATGGAACTAATGACTACTCCATTATCGTTGTTATCCAAAAGTGCAAACGAATAACTGAGTGTTCCGCTCATCTCACGAAACGCGTCATATTTTACAAGCCCAACTTTCTGGTAGGCTTTCTGTAAATTTTCCTCCATCTTCTTAATATCGCCTGTGTTTACTTCAACGGATTGCTCCAGTGCTTCCATCCGATCAAATTGTGACATAACAACATCTTCCATAGATTCCATACTCTTTCCCTTCATAAACCTATTATAAATGCGGAAAAGTTTTCTCATTTTACATACAATTATAATATATAAAATGAGCAATATAAAAACGACTGCCAGCAATCCGATGATAATATAAGCCGGATCTATACCATAAAACGCCAGATACTCCAAAATAGGACTATTCATGCTTTATCCTCCGTGTTAAAATATTACTTTTTATCTTATGTCTACTTTATAAAAATCTCCATTAGTCGTTCCAATTCCTCTATAGAATAATACTCAATCTCTATCCTTCCTTTTTGATTATCTTTACGAGTTATGGAAACCTTTGTTCCAAGGGCAGCTTTCATTTTTTCTTCTAAATCCTGAAATACTGCTTTTTGCTGTGGATCTGCTTCTTTTTTCTCTGTTTTTTTCTTACCCAGATTCTTTACCAGCTTTTCTACTTCGCGAACACTTAATTTCTCATTAAAAATTCGGCTGGCCGTCAAATACTGCAGCTCCAAATCTTCAATCGCCAAAAGCGCTCGTGCATGTCCTGTGGTCAAATGCCCGTCTATAATCATCTGCTGCACACGCGCATCTAGTTTAAGAAGACGCATAGAATTAGTCACTGCTGTTCTGCTTTTTGACACTCGGTCGGCGACTTCTTCCTGTTTTAGTTGAAATTCAGTTAACAGACGTTTAAATGCAGCCGCTTCTTCAATGGGATTAAGATTTTCTCTCTGAATATTTTCAATCAGAGATACTTCTACTAATTCTTGATCTGTTATTTCCCGTATTATGACCGGAATCTCACTTAATCCAGCCATCTTTGCGGCACGCCACCGTCTTTCACCTGCTACGATTGCATAGTAATCCTCTTTTTCCTGTACAATCAAAGGCTGAAGCACTCCGAATTGCCGGATTGAATCTGCCAGTTCTTTCAAAGCATTTTCATCGAATTTTTTCCTTGGCTGATCCCGATTCGGTTCTACCTGATTAATTTTCACCTTTACTTCCGCAGGTTTTTCTACAATCTTTTCGACTACCTTTTCAACTACTTTTACTTTTTTTTCACTTGCCGGCGTTTTCCCGTTATCCGGAATCAGACTGTCCAGACCTTTTCCAAGTCCTCCCTTTTTTACTGCCATTCTTCCTCTCCTTTATGCAATACCTCCTGAGCCAGCATACGATAACTTTCAGCTCCCGTAGATTTTCCGTCATACAGATTGATGGGCATTCCATGGCTGGGCGCTTCCGCCAGACGTACATTTCTTGGAATAATCGTCTTATAAATACTTTGATGTAGATAATCTTTTACGTTTTCCACCACTTGAAGAGAAAGATTTGTCCGTGCATCATACATAGTAAATACAATACCCTCAATTTCTAGATCCGGATTCAATCTTTCCTGTACCAGATTAATTGTACGAATCAACTGGCTTAAACCTTCCAGCGCATAATACTCACATTGGATCGGTACTAATACCGTATTTGCCGTTGCCAACGCGTTAACTGTCAGCATATTTAGAGAAGGCGGACAGTCAATAATAATAAAATCATAGTTGTCTGCTATTTTTTCTACTTCTCTTTTTAGGATATACTCTTTTTCTTCAATACCGATTAGCTCAATCTCAGCACCCGCCAGATTTACATCAGACGGTACCAGGGACTGATTTTCTATCTCCGTCTCAATAATGCATTCTTCTATGGTACATTCTTTCAATATCAGATCATACACACTGTTGTCAACCGTATTTTTATCAACGCCCAAACCACTTGTCGTATTTCCTTGAGGATCAATATCAACCGTCAATACTCTCTGTCCGACTTCTGCCAGACATGCTGACAGATTAATCGCTGTTGTCGTCTTACCGACCCCACCCTTCTGATTTGCAATAGCAATAATTCTTCCCACTGTTTCTCCTTATTATTCTGTCCGTATATGCATGCAAGCCTTTAAAATGTTTCACGTGAAACATCACTTAAATTTTCTCCGTTTGAAGCAATAACTTTTTTATACCAATAAAAAGAATCTTTACGATACCTGTTTAATGTTTTCAGATCAAACTCGTCTCTGTCCACATAGATAAATCCATATCTTTTTACTATACCTTCATGCGTAGAGATTAAATCAATTGCAGACCAGGGACAATATCCCATCATATCGCATCCATCTGCAATTGCCAAACGCATCTGTTCAATATGTTTACGAAGAAAATCAATTCTGTAAGGGTCATGTATTTTCCCATCTTCAGTAAGTTTATCGTAAGCTCCCAAACCATTTTCTGTTATTATCATAGGTAAATGATAACGGGAATAAATTTCCCGAATTGTAGCTCTGAATCCGTCTGGATCTATTTCCCAGTTAAATTCAGTTACCGGAAGGTATGGATTTTTAGCTCCTTCAAACATTCCGGCTATATCTAACGGAGCGGAAGAATCCTTTATCTGTTCAAAAGAATCACTCCATTGACAAGTTGTAGAATTGTAATAATTAAAACCAATAAAATCAGGATGTCCGCTTTTTAATATTTGTTCATCCCCTTCAGAAAACTTAGGCAAAGCGTCATGCTCTTTTAAATACGCCCATGATAAATCATTGTATCTTCCATAAACAGCCATATCCAGATACAGCCAATTACGCAGCGCATTAAAATTCTGAGCCGCCAATACATCCTTTGGCTTACAGGTCGCCGGATAAACAATAGAAATATTCGGTGCAGGACCGATCTTTGCATTCGGAATCATTTCATGACACAAAGCCATGACTTTTGCCTGTGCCACCAGCATATGATGATTCTGTTGATACGTTTCTTTTAAAAGATTTTCTGTTCCTTTTGGAATCGTCAAAGTTCCGATCGTAGGACCAAAAAGAGTCAGCATATTTTGCTCATTAATGGTCAGCCAGTATTTTACCCGATCTCCGTAATTTTCAAATAAAATCTTTGCAAAATTCACAAACCAGTCCACAGACTCCCTGTTAGACCAGGAACCGCGCCGATCTAACGATGCAGGCATATCGAAATGAAACATAGTAACAAGGGGTTCTATACCATATTTCAGACATTCATCAATTATATGATTATAGTAAGCAATTCCCTTTGGATTGATTGCTCCGGTTCCCTCCGGCAGAATCCGGCTCCAGGATACAGAAAAACGATAGGTTTTAAAACCCATTTCCGCCATAAGAGCAATATCTTCCTTATAACGATGATACTGATCTGCGCATACAGTCAAATCAGAAGTACCCACCGGAATTTCCTTTACATCCTGACAGGAAGGGCCTTTGCCATCCTCTAAACTGGCGCCCTCCACCTGATACGCAGAAGTACTGGCGCCCCAGAGAAAATTTTCTGGAAAGGCTTTAAAATTTTTATGTAACATAGACAACACCTCTATCATAGTTCCACATTTATATTCTTCGGATTCATTCTATCATGAACAAGAAAGCAAGTAAAGCGCATTCATTTTAATTTTCTATTGAAGTAGACGGTCAGATGGTATACAATCTATACAAACAGCGGAGTCCGGCCAACAGGCAGAGCTGTTTGCGAAGCTAACTGCTCTGGGCTAACTCTGTTGGTTGGACGGAGCGGAACTACAATAAAAAGGAGTATAAACATGGACAATAAAAAATTTGCATTTTCCTTTGTAGGTCTGGTCAGCGCTACTTTGACCAGTTTATTTGCGATCAACAAAACACTTGATAAAATTGCTTCTTCCAAAAATCTTCTTAATACAAAAAACAGAGAAATCTATCACTGGAGATTCGGTGATATCTCCTATCATGTATCTGGCGAAGGAAAACCGATTCTTCTTATCCATGACTTGAAAGAAGACAGTTCTTCTGTAGAATGGTCAGGTATTCTTCAAAAATTATCCCGGACAAATACAGTTTATACCATTGATTTGCTTGGCTGCGGCCTGTCAGACAGACCGTTTATTACTTATACAAGCTATATGTATACCCAATTGGTTAATGATTTCATAAGAAATATTATAAAAAAGAAAACAAGCGTTGTCGTAACCGGAAAATCTGTATCTTTCGTATTGGGCGCCTGCTATATTAATGAAGACGCTTTTGAAGAATTAATTCTGATCAATCCGGAAAGCGTACACAATCTGAATAAAAAACCATGTAAACGCACCAAAAGCGCAGAATTAATTTTAAAAAGCAGCATTATTGGTTCTTTTATCTACCACATGATGACTGCCAGAAATATAATAGAAGAAAATTTCGAAAAAAAATATTTTTATGACAGTGAAAATATTACAGAGGCGCTGATTGATTATTACTACGAATCCGCCCATCTAGGTGGAAAAAGATCAAAAAATCTTTATCTGAGCCTGGTAGGAAGATACGGAAATACCAATATCATAGGAACTTTAAAATCCATCAATAAAAATATTCATATTTTAGCCGGTCAGGAGCTTCCCGGTATTGAAGGAATCGTTAAAGAATATCAATACTATAATCCTGCCATAGAAGCTGAATATATTAATTATACCAGAAAACTGCCGCAGTTAGAAAAACCGGAAGAAATACTAAAATTTATTCATCTTTATTTGTGCAACTCCTGACAAAAAATCTGCCGCGAAAAGTAATCTCTCGCGGCAGATCTTTATTTTAAAGGATTTTTTGAAACAGTTCCCGATTTTCTGGGATATTTTTTAGGACATCCGTTTACTTTTTTTATTCTCACCAAAGACCGATGGATATCCGAATCCGGAAGAAAGAAATTTTTGCATTCTTCAATTTTTCCTCCTAATTGAAATACTGCAGATTTAGCATCTTTTATCTCCTGCTCCACTTCCCCCGACTTATAAGCTGTAAATTCCCCTCCAAGTTTCACATAGGGCAGGCAATATTCGCTTAATACATCCAGTCTTGCCACTGCCCGGGAAACACACAGATCAAACGCTTCTCTGAGTTTTCCGGGTTTAGCATAATCTTCTGCTCTTCCATGTATCGCATCAATCCCATTCAATCCAGTTTTGCGGATTACTTCATTTAAAAAATCAATCCGTTTATTAAGAGAATCTAAAAGAACAACTCTCAAGTGCGGAAATACAATTTTAAGAGGAACACCGGGAAATCCCGCACCGGTTCCCACATCAATTAAATTATCCACATCCTCTAAATTCTTTATCCACACAAGAGACAGACTATCCACAAAATGCTTCTGCACCACTTCTTCAAATACTGTAATACCTGTTAAATTCATAAAACGATTCCAGTCTGTCAAAAGCTCGTAATATTGATAAAGCTGTACTGCCTGTCTTTCACTTACGGTAAGACCAAGGAAAGAAATTTTTTCTTTAATATACGCCGTCTTTTGTTCCATTTGATTATTTCCTTTCCCGATGTTTCTGTTCCAAATATACAAGCAATACAGAAATATCCGCCGGAGAAACACCGGAAATACGAGAAGCCTGTCCGATTGAAACAGGACTATAAAGTTTTAATTTTTGTACAGCTTCAATCCTAAGACTGGCTATTTGATCATAATCTATATTTTCCGGTATCTTTTTTTCTTCTAATTTTTTAAACTGTTCTACCTGCTTTTGCTGTCTTTTAATATAACCGTCATATTTAATATCAATCTCCGCCTGCTCCGTAACAGATTGCGGAAGATCCGGCCTGTCAGGATCAATTGCAACAAGATATTCATATTTCATTTCTGGTCTTCTTAAAATTTCCGCCAAAGAAGCTGCTGTTTTTAAAGGGGAACTCCCATAAGTATGCAAAAATTTCTGCACCTCGCCCGAAGCGCCCACCATCGTATGTTCCAGACGATCTTTTTCTTTCTGGATCTGTTCCATTTTCTCAAGAAGAGCCTCATAACGCTCTTTGGATATAAGTCCGACTTTATATCCTATGGGCGTCAGCCTTTGATCTGCATTATCCTGTCTTAAAAGCAATCTGTATTCTGCGCGGGAAGTCATCATGCGGTATGGTTCATGATTTTCTTTTGTTACCAAATCGTCAATCAGAACTCCTATATATCCTTGGGAACGGTCAATCACAATCGGCTCTTCTCCCCTTATTTTCCTGGCAGCATTAATCCCGGCTACAAGTCCCTGGGCCGCTGCCTCTTCATAACCAGAGCTCCCGTTAAATTGTCCTCCGCTGAACAATCCGCGGACAGACTTAAATTCTAATGTTGGATAAAGCTGTTGAGGATTAATACAATCATATTCAATAGCATAGGCGTTCCGTACAATCTTCGCATTCTCCAATCCCGGAACTGAATGATACATATCATGCTGCACATCTTCAGGCAGAGAACTGGACATTCCACCCACATACATTTCATTCGTGTGGAGGCCTTCTGGTTCTATAAATACCTGATGTCTCTTCTTATCCGAAAATTTCACCACTTTATCTTCAATAGACGGACAATATCTGGGACCTGTACCTTCAATCGCACCGGAATACAAAGGAGAGCGGTCTAAATTTGAACGAATAATTTTATGGGTTTTTTCATTGGTGTAAGTAAGCCAACAGGATGCCTGATCAATCTGTACATCCTCCGGGTCTGTGGTAAAAGAAAAAGGAACTACCTTTTTATCTCCAAACTGTTCTTCCATCTTACTGAAATCAATAGATCTTCTATCGATCCTGGCAGGTGTTCCGGTTTTAAAGCGATACATTTCGATCCCAAGTTTTTTCAGTGAATCTGTCAAATAATCCGCGGATTTTAATCCATTGGGGCCTGTATGAACACTCACATCCCCATAGATACATCTGGCTTTCAGGTAGGTACCTGTACACAGAATCACTGCTTTCGCATGATAAACGGCGCCGGAATATAGACGAATGCCTGTAACTTGTCCGTTTTCTGCCAGAATATCAGTTACTTCTGCCTGAACAATCTGTAAATGATCCGTATTTTCCAACACTTTACGCATGGCACGTCCATATTCTGCTTTATCCGCCTGAGCGCGAAGAGAATGTACGGCCGGGCCTTTAGATATATTTAACATCTTGGATTGAATAAAGGTCCGATCAATCACTTTCCCCATCTCTCCGCCTAAAGCATCCACTTCTCTTACCAAATGTCCTTTGGAACTTCCTCCTATATTTGGATTACAAGGCATCAGAGCTATACTGTCCACACTGACGGTGAATATTACAGTTTCCATTCCAAGCCTGGCACAGGCCAGAGCTGCTTCACAACCCGCATGACCGGCTCCCACTACCACCGCATCCACATATTCTTCTACAAACGGCATCTTATGTCTCCTTATTTACCCATACAAAATTTGCTGAAAATCTCATTAACCAGATCATCTGAAAGTGATTCGCCCAAAATATTTCCTAAAAATTCATAAGCATCCAAAAGATCAATGGAATAAAAATCCTCCGGCATGCCAAGCATAATACTTTCACGGACTTTTTTAAGACTTTCTTCGGCTGATTCCATGGCTGTCCGGTGACGAATATTTGTCAGGTATACTTCATCATTATAAGAAAGATTTCCCTCTTGAAACATTTCTTCTAGAAGATCGGCAAAGCTGTCCATTCCGGTCTCTTCTTTCGCGGATATAGAAACCACACATGCAGACAGCTTTTCTCTTACCATTTCTTCTGTAGTCACAGATACAAGATCTGTCTTATTCAGCAGAACGATCACTTTCCTGCCTTTTAATAAGGAAATGATCTTTTCATCATTTTCATCCAAAACAGTAGAACTGTCAACTACATACAAGATTAGATCCGCATCTTTTACGTTTTCTTTGGCTTTGTCTACTCCCATGCGCTCTACGATATCTTCTGTATCCCTGATTCCGGCTGTATCCGCAATATTAAGACTCAACCCACGGATCTGGATCTGTTCTTCCAATGTATCTCTTGTAGTACCTGCAATATCCGTAACAATAGCACGATCCTCTCCCACCAGCATATTTAAAAGAGAAGATTTGCCTGCATTGGGTTTTCCTACGATCACAGTTCTGATTCCTTCTCTAAGTATCCTCCCCTGTGCAAAGTTTATCAACAGTTTTTCCATGTTTTTCAACAAGTTATCCACTTTATCCCCAAGCCTTTGTGGATAACCTTCCATACTGATGTGTTCAGGATCATCCAAAGCAGATTCAATAAAAGCAATTTCATAAAGGATCTCTTCCCGCATTTCCTTTATTAAGGAAAGAACAGAACCCTTTAACTGACGCACGGAACTTTTCAGCGCATATTCATTCTTCGCCTGAATCACATCTGCCACAGCTTCCGCCTGAGAAAGATCAATCCTCCCATTTAAAAAAGCTCTTTTAGTAAATTCTCCCGGCTCTGCAGGCCTGGCACCCTTTTGAATAACCAGTTTAAGGATTTTTTTCATGACCAGCACACCGCCATGGCAGTCAATTTCCACCGTATCCTCCGCCGTATAACTGTGAGGTCCGCGCATTAAAAGAACAATAACTTCATCTAATATATCCTCTCCGTCTACGATCGTCCCATAATGAACCGTATAAGTATCCTGGTTCTTTAAAATTTTGCCTTTTTTTGCAGGGCAGAAAATCTGATCCGCAATTTCAAAAGCTTCCTCTCCGCTGATTCTTATGATACCTATCCCTGAACAGTTCATACCTGTAGCGACTGCCGCAATTGTATCACTTTTTACCATACTTTTACTCCTGTAAAAGGAAAAGAGGACGCTTATTCGCGTCCCCCTTCTTTTTTATTATTATTTCTGCGATAATTTTTATTACCATAACGGCGACGGCGATTGTTGTTATCCCGCACACGGACACCTTCTTTTAAAGTAACAACCACACGGCGGAAAGGCTCGTCTCCTTCACTGTGCGTTTCAACATTGTGGTCTGACTGAAGCGCCGAATGAATTACCCTTCTCTCATAAGGATTCATAGGCTCCAAGACCACCGCCCTGCCGGTTTTTTTGACTTTAAACGCAATGTTTTTTGCCAGATTCTCCAGTGTATCCTTTCTTCGCTGACGGTAATTTTCGGTATCTACTTTTACACGAAGATACTCTTCCTCGCCTTTGTTTACCACCAGGCTGACAAGATATTGCAAAGAATCCAACGTCTGCCCTCTCTTACCAATCAGGATTCCCATATCTTCTCCAGAAAGATCAATATTCATAACCTTTTCATCCTGATTTTCAGATATATTCATACTTACCTGAACCTGCATTGCTTCAAATACTTTATTAAGAAAATCTTCGGCTTTTTCTCTTGGATCTAAAACCTTACGGGCACGAATTTTTGCAGGTTTACTGCCGATCCCAAGAAAACCGCTGCTTCCTTTGTCTATTACTTCATACTCCAACTTGTCTGAAGTAGTCTCAAGCTTAATTGCAGCCGCTATTATGGCATCTTCTACCGTCTTACCGGTAAATTCACTATACTCCATTACGAGTTTCCCCCTTACTTTTTATTTCTTTCGTTATACTTGGCTACCATTGCCGCTTTGGACGCAAGACTTCCCTGTTTATCCGAATTTTTATAGTAATTTGTAGAAGCCTCCATCGCCGCTATCCTTTCTTCCTCTGTCATAGCCTTTTTCTTCTTACTGTTATCAATCGCTTTTACATTCGTCCTTGCTATATCTGTAATCTTCTGGGGCGGAAGTCCTTTTTTCTCACGAATCCGGTTATTTTTTTCCATATTCTTTTTGACAAGCTCATCCAGATCCAGCCTGTCCATATATTTATTGATCACCCATTGCTGAATACCACGAACAACCGCGCCCGCAATCCAGTAAAGACCCATACCTGCCGGCAGCGTAAGACAAAACCATGCGGACATCAGAGGCATAAACATATTCATGGACTTCATAGTAGCGTTCATGGTATCATTGGCGTTATTATCCGATGCGGCCGGCTGAGGCATCATTTTTACGTTCAGCCACTGGGTAAACCAAGCTAAAAACGGCACCAGAATCGCTCCCACCAACATCAAATAAGCGCCTCCCGCAATAGCGGATTTAGCTGTATTCCAGGGAGAATTGGCCAGATTGATACCAAAATTATTCATATGGCTGATGGAATTTTGCGTTGTGACAATCAGGCTCTCCATCTGCGGAAATTCGTCAATCAACATCTGCCAGGTAGCAGTACCGGATTCCTGCAGTTTATATAATACATCTATAATTGTATTAACCTGTGTAAAATCTTTTCCTTCAATATACATCCTGCCGCTCTTGCTTAATTCCATCATAAAATCAGAGCCGCCCGGAGCCGCCATGATCTTTCCGGCAAGTTCGGTAAATACTTCTTTTACGCCGCCTACATATGCCGGTACATTGATAATCACCCGGTATAAAGCCAGCAGAATCGGAAACTGAATCAAAAGCTGAAGACAGCTTCCTGTCGGCGAAACGCCGTATTTTGCATAGACAGCCTGCTGCTCCTCATTCATGGCCATCATGGCCTCATTATCTTTTCTTTTCGCGTATTTTTTCCGGATCGCTTCCAGCTCAGGATTCATTTTTGCAGATAATTTGGAAAATTTCTGCTGCTTAATGGTCAACGGAAGCATCAGAAGATAGATGATCACTGTAAATAATATAATACAAATACCAATATTTTGTACACCAAATACACTGTTTAAAAAATTAAACAGCGCATTCATAATCCATCCTAAGATCCTTGCCACATCTCCGATGATAAATCCGTTATTCTGCGTTAATAAAATACCTGCCAAAGTAAACCTCCTTCGATCTATGGAACCGGATCATATCCACCTTTTGAAAAGGGATTGCACCTTAAAATTCTCCATAGTGCAAGCAGACCGCCCTTGACCGCTCCATATTTACTTACTGCTTCCAGGCCGTACTGGGAACAACTGGGATAATAAGGGCATTTCGTGTTTTTTAACGGTGACAAATATTTCTGATAAAATTTTATCAGGCAAATAAAAAACTTTTTCATATTACTCTACGATTCTGTGAAGTTTTCCCAAATGAAGCAGCGCACTTTCAATCTCCTGGCAGGTTTTATCCTTTGCGCCCTTCCTTGCAATCACTACCATATCCAAACCACTATTGAACATATACTCTCTAAGCCTGTAGCTTTCTCTGATCAAACGTGTGATCCTGTGCCTGACAACGCTGTTACCCACTTTTTTGCTGACTGAGATTCCCAGACGATTCTGCTCTGTATGATTTTCAAGCACATACAAGACGAGACAACGGTTCGCGTACGAACTTCCCTCCTTGTATACTCTCTGGAAATCAGTATTATTTTTCAGAGACTCTGAAAATTTCATGGATTCTCCTTATAAAATAATAGAAGAAAAGGCCACATACTTGCGGCCTACGCTGATAATCTTTTTCTTCCTTTTAACCTTCTGGCTGCTAAAACCTTTCTTCCGCCCGGTGTACTCATTCTCGCTCTGAAACCATGAACTTTCGCTCTGGAGCGCTTCTTTGGCTGAAATGTCATTTTCATAATTCCTGCACCTCCTTACTCTTTTAAATTTCTTCAACAGGTTAAAAAACACTATTTCAATTATACGCAGACACTAGCCATAAGTCAAGTAAAATGTTATCCACATTTTGGTGGATAACTTGTGGATAATTTGTGTATATATGCGCTTTCTTTTTATAATTGAAGCAGATAATTATTGCTATCTTTGCAAATTTGTTGTATTATTTACATTGAGACATTAGCATTATATTAAATTCAGGAGATAAGAGCATGGATACACAACTGGAACGGATACTTGAAAAATGGGACCAAATCCTTTTGTCCATTTGCCAGGATAACGGGCTTTCTAATGTTGCTTTCGAGACCTGGCTGAAACCGCTTCATGTTTTCCGTATTGAAGATCATACATTAAAAATTACAGCTCCTTTTGAACAGGCAGTAACTTATGTGGAAAATAAATACAAGATTTTCCTTTATGTTGCTGTAGCGGAAACAATGGGTGAAGAATATGAAATTAAAATTATCACAGAGGAAGAAGCTTTAAAAGAAAAGCCCCTTACCCCCACCCCTAAAAAAAGCACTGTTTCAGCTGCATCGGAAAACGAGCCAAAAACGACGAATTTGAATCCCAAATATACGTTTGACACATTTGTCATAGGCAGCAATAACCGTTTTGCCCATGCTGCATCTGTTGCCGTGGCGGAATCTCCTGGCAAAGAATATAATCCTTTATTCCTTTATGGAGGCGTTGGACTTGGAAAAACGCACCTAATGCATTCCGTAGCCCACTATATACTCCAGAAAAATCCTGAAAAAAAAGTTTTATATGTTACTTCGGAAGTATTTACCAACGAGCTGATTGATTCAATCCGTAACGGAAATAACACAAGTATGACCAAATTCCGTGAAAAATATAGAAATATCGACGTTTTACTCATTGACGATATACAGTTTATTATAGGAAAAGAAAGTACACAAGAAGAATTTTTTCACACTTTCAATACACTTCATGGCGCAAGCAAACAGATCATCGTATCCAGCGATCGTCCTCCGAAAGACCTGGAAACACTTGAAGCAAGGCTCCAGTCCCGATTTGAATGGGGACTTATTGCAGATATCTCATCTCCTGACTATGAAACCAGAATGGCTATTCTGCGTAAAAAAGAGGAAATTGACGGATATAACATTGATGATGAAGTCATCCGCTATATAGCCACAAATATAAAATCCAATATTCGTGAACTTGAAGGCGCCATGAACAAATTAGTCGCTTTGTCCAATTTAGAGAACAGAGAGATCAATATTTCCATGGCTGAAGAAGTATTAAAAGATATTATTTCTCCTGATAATAAAAGAGTTATTACACCCCAGGTCATTTTAGATGTGGTAGCCGAACACTTTAATGTATCAGCCAGCGATATTGTTGGAGGAAAAAGAAATTCAGAGATCGTAATTCCCAGGCAGATTGTCATGTACCTATGCCGGGAGATTACGGATACTTCCTATAAAAATATAGGTATTTTTTTAGGTAACCGCGATCACTCCACGATTATCAGCGGAGACAACAAAGTTCGTGACAAACTTAAAGGAAATGATGTAAAGCTTAAGAATAGTATTGATATTATTAAGAAAAAACTCAGTAATTAATATAAAATCCACAGAAAGGGAGAAATTTATGCACATTTCTCTGTGAACAGGCTGTAGACAACATGTGGAAAAGTTCAGAATAATTCTTAAGATGTTAATAACTAGCGTTTTTTGAACCTATTCAACTAATGATTTCCACACTCTTTTCCTTTCTGTTTTTACTTGAATTATCGTACTTTTAGGGCTTATTCACAAATCCACCGCCCCTACGACTAATACTGCGGATTTACACTATAAAATACAGATACATATATGCGAAAGGAGTTATTCACATGAAACTGATATGCTCAAAAGCAAATCTGCTGAAAGGAGTTAACACAGTCTCCAAAGCAGTTCCTTCTAAAACAACAATGCCTATATTAGAATGCATACTGATAGATGCTTCTTCTAATGAAATTAAATTAACAGCTAACGATATGGAACTTGGCATCGAGACCCGGATTGAAGGCGAAATTATAGAAAAAGGGATTCTGGCTGTAGAAGCGAAAGTATTTGCGGAAATCATAAGAAAACTCCCTGAAAACGATGTAACAGTGGAAAGTTCTAATAATTACCAGTTATCGATTTCCTGTGAAAAATCACACTTTAATATATCAGGAAAATCCGGAGAAGATTTCTCTTATCTCCCTTATATAGAAAAGACAGATTTTATTATTTTGTCACAATTTACCCTAAAAGAAGTGATTCGTCAGACTATTTTTTCCATTGCAGATAATGATAATAATAAATTGATGACGGGAGAACTGTTTGAGATCCACGACAATGAATTTAAAGTGGTTTCACTAGATGGACACAGGATTTCGATCCGAAAAATCATGTTAAAAGACAGTTATCCGGATCGAAAAGTTATAGTTCCCGGAAAATCACTCCAGGAAATCAGTAAGATCCTTTCAGGGGAAACAGAAGATGAAGTGCGTATTTTCTTCACAAAAAATCATATCGTCTTTGAATTTGATACTACTACTGTGGTATCCAGATTGATTGAGGGGGAGTATTTTAAGATCAACCAGATGCTTTCTAGCGATTATGAAACTAAATTTGTTATTAATAAAAAAGAACTTCTAAATTGTATTGACAGGGCTACGCTTCTCATAAAAGAAGGAGATAAAAAACCGATCGTTTTCCGTATCGTGGACGGCAATATGGAGATTAATATCAACTCTGCTTTAGGTTCCATGAAAGAGGAAATCGATATACAAAAAGAGGGAAAGGATATTCTTATCGGATTTAATCCCAGGTTTTTAATTGACGCGCTGCGGGTGATTGATGACGAAAATGTAACCATTTATATGGTAAATCCAAAAGCTCCCTGTTATATAAGAAACGACGATCAGCAGTATATTTATCTAATTCTTCCGGTAAATTTTAATTCTGCAGCCATATAAATTGAGAAACTGGAGAAAAAGAATCATGTTGACAATCAGACTGAAGGAAGACTATATTAAGTTAGGACAGGCATTAAAAGCCTCCGGGTTGGTAGGGTCCGGAGTAGAAGCTAAAATTGTGATCCAGGACGGATTAGTAAAAGTAAATGAAGAAACGGAATATCAAAGGGGAAAGAAGCTTTATGACAAAGATATCGTCACATATAACGGTGAGACGGTTAAAATCACAAAGTAACGGTTATATATTCTTATGGTTATAAAATCCATGAGTCTTCAAAATTATCGAAATTACAAGGCGTTAAACCTTACATTTCATCCTGATACAAATATTTTTTACGGCGATAATGCCCAAGGAAAGACGAATATTCTCGAAGCAGCCTATGTGAGCGGAACAACAAGGTCCCACAGAAGCGCAAAAGACAAAGATTTGATTCGATTCGGCGAAGAAGAGGCTCATATATGCACTTTTCTTGAAAAAAAGGGATCGATACATAAGATTGATATGCATCTGCGCAGAAATAAAACCAAGGGAATCGCCATCAACGGGGTTCCAATAAAAAAAGCAAGCGAGTTATTCGGAATTATTCATTTTGTATTTTTTTCGCCTGAAGATCTGGGAATTATCAAGAACGGTCCCTCAGAAAGAAGACGGTTTATTGATGCGGAATTATGTCAACTTGATAAAATATATTTGCATTATTTGTCAAATTATAATAAGTTGATTATGCAGCGTAATAAGATTTTAAAAGAAACTTTTTTTAAAACAGATAATAATGATCTGTTGGATATTATTGATCTGCAAGTTGTAAAATATGGATGTCAGATTATTGAAAAACGCAGAAAATTTACAGAAACATTAAGTGAAATCATAAGAGAAATTCATGGACAATTATCAGGAGGAGAGGAAAATATTCTTTTGACTTATGAAAATCATGTGGGAGAAGATAATTTTCTTATGATGCTTCAAAAGAACAGAGAAAGAGATATTCGTCAGAAAACCACGACAATTGGTCCTCACAGAGACGATTTGTCTTTTGGAGTCAATGGTATAGATATACGAAAATATGGTTCACAGGGACAACAAAGGACAGCGGCTCTTTCTTTGAAACTTTCAGAAATTGAGCTTGTGAAAAAGACAATCCATGACAATCCGGTGCTTTTGCTGGATGATGTATTGTCTGAACTGGACAGTAACCGGCAAAACTATTTATTAAACAGCATCCGGAATATACAGACTCTTATTACCTGTACCGGGCTGGATGAATTTATCAGCCATCATTTTTCTATTCATAAAGTTTATCATGTGGAAAAAGGAAACGTAACTTAGAAAAGCAGCAGGAGGGAATAGATGAGCATAGAATATGGAGCAGATCAAATCCAGATTTTAGAAGGACTGGAAGCTGTAAGAAAAAGACCAGGTATGTACATTGACGATACCTCTTTTCGTGGACTTCATCATCTGGTATATGAGATTGTGGATAATTCCATTGATGAGGCGCTGGCTGGATACTGTAAGCATGTCCAGGTTACGATTCATAAAGATAATTCAGTTACAGTAGAAGACGACGGCAGAGGAATCCCTACAGGTATTAATCATAAGGCAGGAAAACCTGCAGTAGAAGTCGTATTTACAGTGCTTCATGCAGGCGGAAAATTCGGCGGGGGAGGATACAAAGTATCCGGAGGTCTTCATGGTGTAGGCGCTTCTGTCGTAAATGCTCTCTCCGAGTGGCTGGAAGTGACTGTCTGCAGTGAGGGAAAATTGTATAATCAAAGATATGAAAAAGGACGCGTATGTTATCCTCTGGAAGTGACTGGTACATGCAAACCTAACAGGACAGGAACAACGGTCAGTTTTCTTCCAGATCAGAATATTTTTGAAGTAACAGAATTTGATTTTAAAACTCTTCAAACCAGGCTCCGTGAGATGGCTTTTCTGACCAAAGGACTCAAAATTACCCTTTCTGATGAAAGGGAAGACCCTGTCAGGACAAAAGTATACCATTATGAAGGCGGAATTATAGAGTTTGTGAAGTATTTAAATAAAAGTACGACGCCTATTTATGATGACATTATTTATTGTGAAGGAATGAAAGACGACGTCCAGGTGGAGGTGGCTTTTCAGCACAATGATTCTTATACAGAAAACTGCTATAGTTTTGTAAATAATATCAATACACATGAGGGAGGAACTCATCTGGCTGGGTTTAAAAATGCTATTACAAAAACTTTTAACGAATATGCCAGAAAAAATAAATTATTAAAGGACAGCGAAAATAATCTGTCAGGAGAGGATATAAGGGAAGGTCTGACAGCCATTGTCAGTATTAAGATTAGTGAACCTCAGTTCGGTGGCCAGACGAAGCACAGTCTGGGCAATACGGAGGCAAGGGGCGCTGTGGACAGTATCGTATCTGAAAGGCTGACCGTCTATTTAGAACAGAATCCCCAGGTAGCGAAGATGATACTGGAAAAATCCATTCTTGCTCAAAGAGCCAGAGAAGCGGCCAGAAAAGCCCGTGAATTGACCAGGAGGAAGTCAGCTTTGGACGGGATGGCGCTTCCCGGAAAACTGGCAGACTGTTCAGATAAAGATCCGGCTAACTGCGAAATTTATATTGTGGAGGGGGATTCCGCAGGCGGCTCTGCAAAAACAGCCAGGAACAGGAATACCCAGGCGATTCTTCCTTTAAGGGGGAAAATTCTGAATGTAGAGAAGGCAAGGCTTGACAGAATCTATTCTAATGAGGAGATTCGTTCCATGATTACTGCCTTTGGAACCGGCATTCATGAAGATTTTGATATTGAAAAGCTTCGTTATCATAAGATTATTATTATGACAGATGCGGATGTGGACGGCGCCCATATCAGTACTTTGTTATTGACATTTTTATATCGTTTTATGCCGGAGCTTATTAAACAGGGATATGTGTATCTGGCACAGCCGCCTCTTTTCAAGATAGAGAAGAATAAAAAAGTATGGTATGCCTACAGCGAGCCTGAATTAAACAGTATTCTTCTTGAAATAGGCCGTGATCAGAATAACAAAATTCAGCGGTATAAAGGACTTGGAGAAATGGACGCGGATCAGCTTTGGGAGACTACCATGGATCCAGAAAGTAGAGTCCTTCTGAAAGTAACAATGAATGAAGAAGAAGCTTCTGAAGTAGATTTGACGTTTACAACGCTTATGGGCGACAAAGTAGAGCCAAGAAGAGAATTTATAGAGGCTAACGCCAAGTATGTAAAGAATCTGGACATTTAAACATATATGGGGAAATTATAGAATGGAAGATAATATTTTTGATAAAATTCATGAAGTCGATCTGAAAGAAACCATGGAGAGTTCCTATATTGATTATGCCATGAGCGTAATTGCTTCCAGAGCACTTCCGGACGTAAAGGACGGCTTAAAACCTGTGCAGAGGCGTATTCTTTATGCCATGGTGGAACTGAATAACGGTCCGGATAAGCCGCATCGTAAATGTGCCCGTATTGTCGGTGAGACGATGGGTAAATATCATCCCCATGGAGACAGTTCAATCTATGGGGCTTTGGTTAATATGGCGCAGGAATGGTCTACCCGGTATCCTTTGGTGGACGGGCACGGCAATTTTGGGTCCGTGGACGGGGACGGTGCTGCGGCCATGCGTTATACGGAAGCCCGTTTAAGCAAAATCTCTATGGAGATGCTGGCAGATATCAATAAAGATACTGTTGATTTTGACCCAAACTTTGACGAAACAGAAAAAGAACCGGTAGTTCTTCCGGCCAGATATCCGAATCTTTTAGTAAACGGTGCTTCAGGTATTGCAGTAGGTATGGCTACCAGTATCCCTCCGCATAACCTTCGGGAAGTGATTTCTGCCGTTGTCAAAATTATAGATAATAAAGTGGCAGAAGACAGGGATACCGGCATGGAAGAAATATTAGAGATCGTAAAAGGGCCGGATTTTCCCACCGGAGCCGAGATTCTTGGCACATCAGGGATCAATGAAGCATACCGCACAGGAAGAGGAAAAATCAGGGTTCGTGCCGTTACAAATATTGAAGCTATGCCCAACGGAAAAAATCGGATTATTGTGACGGAGCTTCCATATATGGTCAATAAAGCCCGTCTGATCGAAAAAATGGCAGAGCTTGTCAAGGAAAAGAGAATTGACGGGATAACTTATATCGGAGATGAATCAAGCCGGGAAGGCATGAGGATTAATATTGAACTGCGCAAAGATGCGAATCCCAGCGTGGTTTTGAATCAACTTTATAAACATACGCAGCTTCAGGATACATTCGGAGTCATCATGATCGCGCTTGTAAATAATGAGCCGAGAGTGTTAAGTCTTCCGGATATGTTAAAATATTATTTGTCCCATCAGGAAGATGTAGTTACCAGAAGGACAAAATATGAACTGAATAAAGCGCAGGAGCGGGCACATATTTTAAAGGGCCTGCTGATTGCTTTAGATAATATTGATCGGGTAATTCAGATTATACGGGGTTCAAGGACCGTGCAGATCGCCAAAAGCTCTCTTATGGAAGAATTTGGCTTAGATGATGTACAGGCGCAGGCAATTGTGGATATGCGTCTTCGTGCTTTGACCGGTTTAGAGCGGGACAAAATTGAAAAAGAGCATGAAGAATTGATGGAAAAGATCAAATATTTACAAGGAATACTTGCAGATGAGAAAAAACTTCTTGGTGTAATCCGGGAAGAGATTCTTCTGATCTCTGACAAATATGGAGATGACAGACGTACAAAGATCGGGTATGATGCTTTTGATATTAGTATGGAGGATCTGATTCCTGTCAGCGACACTGTAATTACCATGACACGTCTTGGGTATATTAAACGTATGACTGTAGACAATTTCCGCAGTCAGAACAGGGGCGGAAAAGGCATTAAGGGGATGCAGACATTAGAAGAAGACTTTATAGAAGAAATATTCATGACCACAACGCATCACTTTATTATGTTTTTCACCAATTTTGGGCGGGTATATCGTCTGAAAGCTTATGAAATTCCGGAAGCAGGCAGAACGGCCAGGGGGATGGCAATTATCAATCTGCTCCAGTTGCAGCCGGATGAAAAGATCACAGCGGTGATTCCCATCAAGGAATTTGGAAATGATAATTATCTGACAATGGCTACAAAGAATGGAATCATTAAGAAAACGTCTATGTCGGAATATTCCAATATTCGTAAGGTGGGACTTCAGGCAATCAGTCTGAGAGAGCAGGATGAATTGATTGAAGTAAAAGTAACCGACGGCAGTAAAGAGATTCTTCTGGTCACGAAGAACGGCATGAGCATTCGGTTTAAAGAAGAAAATGTGCGTACCACAGGCAGAGTTTCTATGGGTGTGATCGGTATGAGCCTGGAAGACGGGGATGAAGTGGTGGCTATGCAGCTTACTTCTCAGGGTGAATATCTTCTGATTGTATCTGAAGGCGGCTATGGAAAGAAAACATCCATAAGCGAATTTAATTGTCAAAACAGGGGCGGAAAAGGTCTTAAATGTTATAAGATTATGGATAAGACCGGGAATGTGGTCGGCGCCAAGGCAGTGAATGATGAAAATGAGATCATGATGATCACAAACGAAGGGATCATTATTCGGACAGGCTGCGAAAATATATCGGTGCTTAAAAGAATCACATCCGGTGTGAAGCTTATGAATGTGGATATGGAAGCAGGTATTAAAGTTGCCAATATCGCAAAAGTTCGTGAAGAAGTAAAAAGCGAACAGGAAGAAGAACCTGCAGAGGTACAAATAGAGGAAGAATAAAAAAGTTTAAAAAAAATAAAAAAAACAGTTGACATTTATTTTCTGCTTTAGTATAATAACCCATGCGTCACGAAATGACGCGCCCGGAGAAGTACTCAAGTGGCTGAAGAGGCGCCCCTGCTAAGGGTGTAGGTCGGGTGACCGGCGCGAGGGTTCAAATCCCTCCTTCTCCGTTCTTTACTGAGATCAAAAAACTTTTTAAAAAAAATAAAAAAAGTTGTTGACAAAGCAGTAAAGATTTGGTAAGATAATCGAGTCGCTTGCGAGAGCGGCAA
>CAJUMT010000024.1 GCA_910587495.1 uncultured Lachnospiraceae bacterium
CAGTTTATCTGTGCCAGTCATTCACCATTTTTAATTCAGTCCCTGGAAGAAGGACAGCTCATTTCCTTGGATGGGGAAGTGGATGAAAAATACTCTGGACAAAGTATTGAGGATATTGCGGAAGATATTATGGGAGTGGATAATCCTCAATATAGTGAAAAAAGGCAAAAAATGTACCAGGCTGCCAATGATTATTTTACTGCCTTAAAGCGATGCGTTTCGGCAGAGAAGCTGCGGGAGTTGAAAGGACAGGCGATACCTGGCAAGGAGTGAGGCTCGCAATCAGGCTTTGATAAGCAAAGAAGGATGGAAAAAGATACGATATACATCGGAAAAAGAGTTGTTTTTCCGGCAGATTATGATGTTGGCAAAAGCAACCGGGTTCTTTTCTGTCTGGATGGAGATATTCAAAAATGATAAAGAAATCATATACGGTTTGATAAATGCTTTTGAAGGTACCAGAAGAGAATTGATAGATGGAATGACTTGATTCAGAAAAGAAATCGGGGATAACAAAATGGCAAAGAAAAAAGTCTATGCAGTGAAAAAAGGAAAGATCACCGGTATTTTTAACACTTGGGAGGAGTGCAAAGCTTCCGTGGAAGGCTATCCGAAGGCAGAATATAAAAGTTTTGCCTCAGTGGAAGAAGCGAAACTATATATGGAAGGAAAGGCAGTCCAAAAAGAATGTCCCTGTGACGGCCAGGTGGTTGCCTATGTGGACGGCAGTTTCAACCAGGAGATCGGAAAATATTCTTTTGGCTGCATTCTTCTGCTTCCTGACGGCAGGATCATACGGGAAGCAGGAAATGGAGACAACCCTGCGTCGGCGGCGCTTCGCAATGTCACCGGGGAGATGTTAGGCGCCATGTTTGCGGTCAAATGGTGCCATAAGAACGGCTATTCCGCCGTCAGGATCTGTTATGATTATTCCGGCATAGAAATGTGGGCCACAGGCGGATGGAGAGCAAAAAATGACCTGACGCAGAAATACGCGGAGTTTATGAAAAACCATGGAAGGGTCATGGACATTTCTTTTAAGAAAATAGCCGCCCATACAGGAGATAAATACAATGAAGAAGCAGATCAACTGGCCAAGGCAGCTCTGACAGAGGGAAACGGCATTCCGGCTATACAGGTCTTACAGCCGCAGACCGGGCAGTAGCAATCTGATTTAAAGGAAAAGGAGTATACAAAATGCACAAAAAATATACCAGGAAATTATGCAATAAAGCGAAAAAAATAAAACGCGTTGACAAAATTATATGCAGACTATATAATGCAATTAGTCATGAAACGTGTTTCAAATTTTGAAACGGAGGAAACATAGATGGCAAGCATTAGAGAAGTGGCAAGATTAGCAGGCGTTTCCCCCTCCACCGTATCACGGGTTATGAACGGAACCGCGAACGTAGACGAGAACAAAAGACAGAAAGTACTCGCTGCGATTAAAGAAACGGGTTTCAGACCAAACGAGCTGGCGAGGGCATTATTCAAACAGTCATCCAGAATTATCGGAGTGATTGTCCCGAACCTTGAAAATCCATTTTACAACGAGCTGGCAAAAGCGGTAGAAGAAGAAGCATACAGGAACGGTTATAAACTTTTACTTTGCAATTCCAACAATAATACGGAAAAAGAACTTATGAATATCCGGATGCTTGACCAGATGAAAGCGGACGGTATCATCATCCTGACGTACAGTGATAAAACCGGGCAGGCAGTCGCCGACTGTCATCTTCCTGTGGTGGCCGTGGACCGGCAGCTTACCGGCAGTGGTCAAAGCGCCTATGTGGAGGCAGACCACTATAAAGGCGGTAAGATGGCGATGGCACACCTGCTTGACTGCGGGTGTAAGAATATTGTGTTTTTGCGGGGGCCTTTGGAACTGTCCAGCGGCCTTAGCAGATACCGGGGTTATCAGGAAATGTGTCAAAAATATGGATTTCCTGAGCAGTGCATTGACTGCCTGTACGACTATGAGGACGGACTTCGTGCGGCAAGAGAGCTGGTGGAACATTATCCTGAGACGGACGGCATCATTGCCAGCAACGACATGGTGGCGATTGCTTCTTATAAGGTTCTGATTAACGCGGGATACCGCGTGCCGGAGGATGTACAGATTATTGGATTTGATAATATTCGTTTTAGCTGGCTGTTCACACCGGAGTTTACCACGGTGATTCAGCCGATCGAAAAAATGGGAACATTGGCAGTTGAGATCATTATAAAACATGGTCAGGGATTGCCGTTTCAACAAGAAAATATACTGGATGTTTCCCTGGTGGAACGCCAGACAACCAGAAGAAAGGAGTGAGAAAGATGAAATTAGCAGTAGTAGGCAGCATCAACATGGACATGACTGTCACTGCGGAGAGGATTCCGTTAAAGGGAGAAACTTTAAAGGGTGACAGCATAAACTACATACCCGGCGGTAAGGGAGCCAATCAGGCGGTAGCGATGGCAAGGCTTGGTGCAAATGTGGAGATGTTTGGCTGCGTGGGGGATGACAGCAATGGAAGACAGCTGTTGGAGAATCTAAAGCAGGCAGGTGTAGGAACCCGGCATGTGAAAATTTCTGAAAATACACCTACAGGAATCGCCATGATTACGGTGGCCGAGAACGATAATACGATCGTAGTCGTGCCGGGAGCCAACGGAGAGGTGAACCGGGCATACATAGACGAGATTAAGTCGGCTTTGACGGAATGTGATATGGTGGTTCTGCAACATGAGATTCCGCTGGATACGGTACACTATGTGGTGGAATTATGCCATGAAAATCAGATGCAGGTGGTCTTAAATCCGGCTCCTGCAGCAGAAGTTCCGATGGAGATCATCGAGAAGGTGACCTATCTTACACCCAATGAGCATGAAGCCGTTTTGATTTTTGGAGAAGATAAGTCCACAGATGAGCTGCTCAAAAAGTATCCGGAGAAACTGATTATCACCCAGGGTTCCAGAGGTGTGTCCGCGTGCTTAAATTCAGGAGAGGTTTTGACCGTACCCGCGAGACCGGCGAAGGTTGCGGATACCACGGGCGCGGGAGATACGTTAAACGGTGCGTTTTCTGTAAGAAGAGCGTTGGGAGATGATCTTAAAACAGCGCTTGCTTATGCCAATACGGCGGCCAGCCTGTCAACTGAGAAGTTTGGCGCGCAGACCGGTATGCCTACCGCCGAAGAGGTGGAAAGAGAGATGGGGAGATAAGTTGATGAAGAGACAGGGAATTTTAAACAGCGATATCTCCAGAGTGCTTTCTTATATGGGTCATACCGACCGTATTTGTATCGGAGACTGCGGCCTTCCCGTGCCGGAAGAAACAGAGCGGATTGATCTGGCAGTACGCTTTGGGCTTCCGTCCTTTATGGAAGTTTTAAAGGAAGTTGTAAAGGACATGAAGGTCGAGAAGATCGTTTTGGCAGAAGAGATCAAAGAGAAGAATCCGGATATGGAACAGGAGATCCTTCAATTTTTTGCTCAATTTGAAACCGGTTGCGAAACAGGTTTCAAAATAGAGACAGAGTTTGTATCCCATGCCGAATTAAAGAAAATGACCAGAGAATGCAAAGCGGTCATTCGTACTGGAGAGACTTCGCCTTATGCAAATATCATTCTGCAGTCCGGCTGCATTTTCGGCTAGAGCGCAGGAAAGAAAATTCAGGTGAAATTTTAATATTTTTAAAACAGCATCAGCCCAAACAAAGGCATTGAGTGCGGATGGTGCAAAACTACAAACAGCGGAACTTTAACAGGAGGATGGGATATGCAGATTGAAATGCGTGGAATCGACAAGTCGTTCGGGGGAAACGCCGTGCTGAAAGATGCAGGCTTTCTGCTGGACCACGGAGAGATTCATGCGCTGATGGGGGAAAACGGCGCCGGCAAATCGACGCTTATGAAGATCCTGACCGGCGTGTATACCAAAGACGCGGGCACGGTGATCGTAGACGGCCAGGAAGTATGCTATAAAAGCCCCCAGGAAGCGGAAAAAGCAGGGATCGTGTTTATTCATCAGGAACTTAACGTACTTTTTGACCTGACGGTTGAAGAAAATATGTTTCTGGGAAAAGAGATTAAAAAAGGCTTTGGCGTATGTGACAGGAAAGCCATGCGTGGCGAAGTAAAGAAGATCCTGGATCGGCTTGGTGTGGATATCGACCCTGGGCAGCGGATGAATGAGCTGTCCGTAGGGCAGCAGCAGATGATCGAAATCGCCAAAGCATTGATGGTGGACGCGCAGGTAATTATCATGGATGAGCCGACGGCGGCGCTTACCCAGAGTGAGACTACAGTTTTGTTCCAGGTGGTAAATTCTCTAAGGGAGAAAGGTGTATCAATCGTCTATATTTCTCACCGTATGGAAGAAATCTTTGAACTGTGCGACCGTATCACAATCTTGCGGGATGGGTCTTATATCGGGACTAAGAAAATCTCAGAGACCGATATGAACGATGTGGTTAAGATGATGATCGGCCGGGAGATCGGGGAACGCTATCCGGTGCGGGAGGCAAAGATAGGAGATGTGGCATTTGAGGTAAAAGGCCTCAACTGTCCGGGCGTATTTAAAGACGTATCTTTCCAGGTCCGTGCAGGGGAAGTGCTGGGAGTATCCGGTTTGATGGGGGCAGGAAGGACCGAGATCATGCAGGCCATTTTTGGAAATATGCCTCATGTGACCGGAGAGATCTATCTGAATGGTCAGAGAATTTATAACAAAAATCCTCAAGAGGCCATGAAAAACGGCATTGGATTTATTACTGAGGACAGAAAAGTAGAAGGTCTGATGCTGGAAGAAAGTATTATGAAAAATATTTCCATTGCCAATCTTGGACGGATTTCTCAAAATGGCGTTTTGAAAAAAGAAGCGGAAGACGCGCTGGTAAAACAGGGAATTGAGGAATTGCATATCAAATGCTTCGGCCCACAGCATGAGTGCAACAATCTAAGCGGGGGAAATCAGCAGAAGGTTGTGTTTGCAAAATGGATCTATACGGATCCAAAAGTGCTGATTTTGGATGAGCCTACCAGAGGTGTTGATATCGGCGCGAAAAAAGAGATTTACAGTATTATCAATGACCTGGCGGAAAAAGGCGTGGCGATCATTATGGTTTCCTCAGAACTTCCGGAAGTGCTGGGTATGTCCGATCGTGTCATGGTCGTAAGGGAAGGCCTGGTCAGAGGCGTTCTTCAAAAAGAAGAGGCGAATCAGGAAAATATTATGATACTTGCAACAGGAGGAGAGTTAAATGAATAACAAAAAAGCAGCCAATTACATACAGGAATTAGGCGCGCTGATCGCGCTTGTCCTTCTGGTGCTGGTCATCGGAGTTGTCAGCCCGGAATTCAGGACTATCAGTAACTTTTTATCATTGCTTCGGCAGTCATCCATTAACGGATTTATTGCATTTGGTATGACCTGTGTCATCCTCACAGGCGGAATTGATCTTTCCGTGGGTTCCGTGCTTGCTCTGACAACCGCGTTTTGCGCAAGCTTTATTTCCAACGGAATGCCAGTAGGACTTGCCATGTTCCTGGCGCTTGTGATCGGTACCGGTTTCGGCCTGATCAGTGGCCTTTTGGTTACCAAAGGACGCTTGCAGCCGTTTATCGCCACATTGATCACCATGACTGTGTACAGAGGCCTGACGATGATCTTTATGGATGGAAAACCAATCTCTAATTTAGGTGACAGTTTTTTCCTGAAGCTGGTAGGAAAAGGAAATATCTTCGGAATTCCAATTCCGGTCCTCTTGTTTTTGGTTGTATTTGCAGTCTTTGTGTTTGTACTGGAAAAGACGACGTTTGGCCGCAGGATTTACGCCACAGGAAGCAACTGGAAATCTGCCAAACTGGCGGGTGTTAATATTGATCTGACAAAGATGGTGGCTTATGCCATATCCGGCTGCATGGCAGCGGTGTCAGGACTGATCCTTTTATCTCGTCTGGGTTCTGCGCAGCCTACGCTGGGAGATGGGTATGAGCTGGACGCTATCGCAGCAGTTGCCCTGGGCGGCACTAGTATGAACGGCGGCCGTGGACGGATCTGGAAGACTTTTGTAGGTGTTTTGATCATTGCCGTGCTGAACAACGGATTAAATATTTTAGGTGTTTCTTCCTATTATCAAGATGTGGTAAAAGGAATCGTGATTCTGATCGCAGTCATGTCTGATCAGAAACGATGATAACAATAGTAGAATTTTATATAAGGAGAATTATGATGAAAAAAATAACAAGTATTTTATTGGCAGTTACTCTTATGTTTTCCATGGCAGGCTGTGGAGCAGTGTCTGTAGACGGTGAGACGAGCAAAAGCTCGGATAACAACAGTGCTTCAGAAGGCGAAAGTGGGAATACCGGCGACGGAGCAATCGGCCTTGCTATTTCCACATTGAACAATCCATTTTTTGTTACCTTAAGCGAAGGCGCGCAGGCAGCGGCAAAAGAGCAGAATGTCGATTTGATTGTGGTGGATGCAGGCGATGACGCGGCAAAGCAGACCAATGATATTGAAGACCTGATTTCAAGAAATATCAGCGTACTGATCGTCAACCCGGTAGATTCTGACGCAGTAGCTCCCGCGGTCAAAGACGCCGTTGCGAAAGGAATAAAAGTCGTATCGGTAGACCGCGTAGTTAACGGCGTAGACGTGGATTGCGCCATTGCTTCTGATAATGTGGCCGGCGCGGCGGCAGCTACGGAATATCTGGTCAGCCTGATTGGTGAAGGGGCGAAAGTGGCAGAGCTTCAAGGCGTATCCGGTGCCAGCGCGACCATTGACCGCGGCGAAGGTTTCCACAATGTGGCAGATGAGAAGCTGAATGTAGTATCCAGCCAGACAGCTAACTTCAACCGTTCAGAAGGTATGACTGTTATGGAAAATATGCTCCAGGCTAATGCCGATATCCAGGGCGTATTTGCACACAATGATGAGATGGCGTTGGGTGCAGTGGAAGCGATCGGGGGAAAAGAGATTGTTGTTGTCGGTTTTGACGCCACAGATGATGCGATGACAGCCGTTTCAGAAGGAAGAATGGCGGCGACTGTTGCACAGAAGCCGGATCTGATGGGCGCTACCGCAGTAGAGACTGCAGTCAAATTAATAGCAGGCGAGACAGTGGATAAGGAAATCCCTGTAGAAGTGGAACTGATAACTGAATAAATTTTTCCAATACATTGCCCTCTGTGCATCCCGGCACAGGGGGCGCTTTGTCAGGAACCGTTTTCCATTTGACCTTCCGTATGTTTATTGTTATGATCAAACGGGAGGTACGTTGTATGCAGGAATTGGAAATACCCTATACCTATTGTAACGGAAGACTAACTGTTGAGGTTCATCTTCAATATCCCTCTGATATCTTCCTGGTGGATTCTGTAAATTTCAGAAAATACAAGGCCGGAGAAAATTTTAAATTCTACGGCGGACATTATGATTACTCCCCAGTTTATATCCGGATCATAGGCTACGGTCCCAGATATTTGATTGTCCGGGGAAAGGGAAAATACCAGTATCGGTTTTTATGAGAACTTTTTGATTTCATAAATTTGTAAGAAATACAATGAACAAATCGAAAATTTGTTCTGTGTTTCGGTCAAAGGGCGATAAAAACCCGGCCTAAAGGGCTGTTCTTCTGTGAAAGATGCAGAAATGATACAAAATTTTAATGAAAAGTTGACAAGTGCTGTAATATCTGATAAAATCCCTGTAATAAATGTAATAATTTTGTAATAAGTAGTTCGAAGTAGTTCGCGGTCGGAAATACTTCCAGTCCAGGGGCATTGGGAGTGACGAATGCGGAACTACAATAGGAGGGAATACAGATGTGGAAAAAAGGTATGGCAGCGCTTTTGCTTGTAATGACTTGGGTATGCCTGTCCGGATTTGCAGGTCTGGGGAATGAAGGAGAAGATACATTAAATGCGCTGTTGGATCAGCTGACGTCGGAAGACGTGGAGGTCATTCTTACAGAAGATGAGTGGGAAGATACAGCCATTGCGAAAGTAGATGATTCTGTCAGCGTTCGCGCGGCGGCAGACTCGGACGCCATGGTTATCGGAAAGATGTTCAAAGGCGACGGAGGAGAGATTATTGAACAGGAAGAAGACTGGACAATGATCCAGTCCGGCAATGTGACAGGTTGGATTAACAATGAATATCTTGCCTTTGGCGTAGAAGCCAAAGAGCGGGCGGAAGAAGATGTAGCGAAAGTGGCTACCGTCAATACCCAGACTTTGAAGGTAAGGCAGGAACCCAATACCGACGCACCGGTCATCGACCTGATCGGTATGGGCGAACAGATCGAGGTCGGCGCAGAGGAAGACGGCTGGCTGGAGATTGTATATTCGGACGGAGATATTAATTATATTTCTTCTGAATATGTGGATGTAGAGTATGCTTACGGCGAAGCAAAAACAATGGATGAGATAGAAGCAGAAGAAAAAGCACGCCGGGAGGAAGAAGAGGAAGCAAAGAGAACTGCGAACTTAGGGGCAATTGCTGCATCCGGCGATGAGCTTACACTTCTTGCCGCTTTGATCCAGGCAGAAGCGGACAATCAGCCTTATGAAGGTCAGGTTGCCGTAGGAGCCGTAGTTATGAATCGGGTAAGGAGCGGCGCATACCCCAGCACAATTCCGGATGTAATTTCTGCACCAGGACAGTTCGGTCCTGTGGCGACCGGTCGCGTGGCTGCGATTATGGCATCCGGTCCAAGAGCCGTCTGCTATCAGGCTGCCCAGGCTGCTCTGAATGGAGAAACTACAGTAGGTACGCTCACACACTTCCGCAGAGATAATGGAAGCATCAGCGGTATCGTAATCGGTAATCATGTATTTTATTAAAACAATCCCCGCCATTATTAACGTATGGCGGGGATTGCTGCGCTTCAGATGAAAAACTCTGGTAAATCATATAAAAGTGTTGTATAATAGAATCAAACAAAAGGAATGGGGGAATATAATGATACTGTCAAATCCGGCGATTATCTGGTTGGGACTGGTGATTCTCCTTCTGGCTATTGAGATTGCGACTATGGGGCTGACGACTATATGGTTTGCGGGTGGTGCGATGGCGGCGTTTCTGTCTACATTTTTCGGAGCGGATGCAGCCATGCAGCGGACGATTTTTATTGTCTTATCCCTGGTTCTTCTGGTCTGCACCCGGCCTGTTGCTGTTAAATATATGAAAGGCGGCAAGGCGAAGACCAACGCGGACAGCCTGATCGGGCGCATTGCGGTGGTCACAAAAGAGATTGATAACCTTGCCCAGAGCGGAGAGGTCATGATCGCGGATATCAGCTGGACTGCAAGAAGCCGGGATGATGCCTGCAGGATACCATCCGGCAGTAAAGTGAGAATCCATGCAATAGAAGGTGTAAAATTGATTGTTGAAGAGGAGGAACAGTGATGCCTGTTTTAGTAGCTTTATTAATTTTGGTTATTCTAATCATTTTTGCTTCCTGTATTAAGATTGTCCCTCAGGCCAGCGCGCTTGTTATGGAGCGTCTGGGTGGCTATAATGGTACTTGGGGCGTGGGTATCCATTTTAAAGCGCCGTTTATAGACCGTGTGGCTAAGAAAGTCACTTTAAAAGAACAGGTGGTGGATTTTGCTCCCCAGCCTGTGATCACAAAGGATAATGTGACCATGCGGATTGATACAGTCGTATTTTTCCAGATTACAGATCCCAAGCTCTTTGCTTATGGTGTGGAGAACCCGATTATGGCGATCGAGAATCTGACTGCTACGACCCTTCGTAATATCATTGGTGATTTGGAACTGGACCAGACATTGACCTCCCGTGAGACGATCAACACGACCATGCGTGCGTCCCTGGATGTGGCCACGGATCCATGGGGGATCAAAGTCAATCGTGTGGAACTTAAAAATATTATCCCGCCCGCCGCGATTCAGGATGCCATGGAGAAACAGATGAAAGCGGAGCGCGAGCGTCGCGAATCCATTCTAAAGGCGGAAGGCGAGAAAAAATCTACGATCCTTGTGGCGGAAGGAAAGAAAGAATCCGCAATTCTGGATGCGGAGGCTGAAAAGCAGGCGGCAATCCTTCGTGCGGAAGCCGAAAAGGAGAAGATGATCAAAGAAGCAGAGGGTCAGGCGGAAGCCATTCTGAAAGTGCAGAAAGCGAATGCGGACGGACTTCGTTTCCTGAAGGAAGTCGGGGTGGACAAAGCAGTGCTTCAACTGAAAGGCTTGGAAGCTTTTGCAAAGGCGGCGGACGGTCAGGCGACCAAACTGATCATCCCGTCTGATATCCAGAGCCTTGCAGGGCTGGCAGCATCGGCAAAGGAACTTGTAAAAGACTGATAGATGCAGGGGGACTGCCGCAGAAGATTCAGGCGGCAGTTCCTTCCTGTTGTTGGGGAGGAAATATTCATATGGATTTAAAAGGAAGAAATTTTTTGAAACTTTTGGACTTTACACCGGAAGAGATATTGTTTTTGCTTGATCTGGCAGCCGATTTGAAAGCAAAGAAAAAACAGGGAATTCCTGTGGATACGCTGCGGGGCAAAAATGTGGCTTTGATTTTTGAAAAGACCAGTACCAGAACCAGATGTGCTTTTGAAGTGGCAGCATATGATCTGGGTATGGGAGTGACTTATCTGGATCCATCCGGATCTCAGATCGGAAAAAAAGAAAGTATTGCGGATACGGCCCGCGTGTTGGGCAGAATGTTTGAAGGCATTGAATACCGCGGATTTGGCCAGGACATAGTGGAAGAGCTGGCACGTTACGCGAAAGTACCGGTGTGGAACGGCCTTACAAATGAATTTCATCCCACCCAGATTCTGGCGGATCTTCTGACAATACGGGAACATCTGGGAACTTTGAATGCAAAAGTAGTCTATATGGGTGACGCCCGCTATAACATGGGCAATTCATGGATGGTAGGCTGCGCGAAAATGGGTATGAATTTTACTGCCTGTGCTCCGAAAAAATACTGGCCTGCGCAGGCTCTTGTAGAGGAGTGTCAAAGGATTGCGGAAAAGACCGGCGCAAAAATCACATTGGAAGAAGATGTAAAAAAAGCGACAAAAGGCGCAGATGTAATCTACACAGATGTCTGGGTGTCTATGGGCGAGCCGGATGAAGTATGGGAAGAGCGTATCAGGGAACTGTCACCATACCAGGTAAACCGGGCAGTGATGGAAAACGCTGGTTCTCAGGCGATCTTTATGCATTGTCTGCCTGCTTTTCATGATCTGAAGACTACAATCGGCAAAGAGATCAACAGTAAGTTTGGCATTGATGAGATGGAAGTGACAGATGACGTATTTGAATCTTCCCGGTCTGTTGTATTTGACGAGGCAGAGAACCGTATGCATACCATAAAAGCGGTTATGGCGGCTACCTTAGGTGCATAAAAGAAGGTGACGCCGGATATGAAGTTTGTAATGGAAAAATATCAGATTATCTCCGTCGCTTTAAGCTTTTTGATTCTCTGCGCAGGCTTTACTGCTGCGTCGGATCAGGAGAAACGGGGAACCTGTTTCCTTCTGGCATTGCTGTTTGGCGTAGTGTTATATGCCGTCGGCAGTATACGGGCGGGCAGCCGTAAAAGGCTGCCTGTCTGTCTGATTGAAGGCTGCCTGTCTCTGGGCCTTTTGGCGGTTGCGGTTCTGGTTTTGCTGCGTATGGAAGGAGTTTTATGAAAACGAGGTTGCTGAGGATATTAAGGGAGGCGGAGGAGTATGTCTCCGGGCAACAGCTTTGTGAACTATTCGGCGTATCCCGGACAGCGGTCTGGAAAATCATTGGCCAGCTAAAAGAGGAAGGCTATGGGATCGAAGCGGTAAAAAACCGTGGATATAAAATTGTGGACACGCCGGATGTGATGACCTCCCAGGAAATTTTAAGTAGACTCCATGCAGAATGGATGGGACAAAAGTGCATACATCTTGCAAGTGTGGACTCGACGAACAATTATGCCAAAAGGATTGCAGAGGAAGGCGCCCTGGCAGGAACATTGGTGGTGGCGGACGAACAGAAAGCGGGTAAAGGCAGGCGAGGGAGAAGTTGGGAGACGCCTGATAATGTGAATATTATGATGACGCTGCTTTTGCGCCCAAAGATCCATCCGGGTCCTGCGCCGCGGCTGACGCTTTTGATGGCCATGGCAGCGGCAAAGAGCATCCGTACCGAGACCGGCCTGGAAGCATTCATTAAATGGCCCAACGACGTTGTGGTAGGCGGGAAAAAGGTATGCGGAATCCTGACGGAGATGAGCGCCGAGGTAGACTACATCAATTATGTGGTGGTCGGGATTGGCGTGAATGTAAACCAGGAATCTTTTTCCGAGGAGCTTGGCCGGACAGCCGGTTCTTTGTATCTTGCACTGGGAAAAAAGATATCCAGGGCAGGGCTGGCGGTCCGCATCGTTGAGAATTTTGAAAAGCTGTATGAGACGTTTATAAAGACAGAGGATTTAAGTGAGCTGTACGAGGAATATAATGCGATGTGCATCAATTGCGGTCGGCAAGTACAGGTGCAGGAACCAGACAATGCATATATAGGGACTGCGGATGGTATCAATGAACAAGGCGAACTGATTATTCATAAAGAAGGCGGCGGGGTCGTCTGCATTTATGCAGGCGAAGTATCCGTGCGCGGACTGTATGGCTATGTGTAGAAAGATACGAAGTTTTACATTTCTATTAGGAGAATAGTATGTATCAGAAGCGAGTGACGCTCTGCGGCGCCAGTGCCTATGAGCAGAAATATTATTTAAACGAGGATTTTAAAAGTCTTCCGTCTCAGATACAGGATGAACTGAAGATCATGTGTGTGCTTTTTACAGAAGATGTGGGAGGCGTGCTGACGCTGGTATTTGATGAAGAAGGAAATCTGCTTTTGGAAGTATCGGCGGATGAAGGCGACCTGCTCTATGATGATATCGGGAGCGAACTTAAGATTCTGCAGATGCAAAGGGAGAAATCGGATCTTTTAGAAGCGCTGGAGCTTTACTATCGGACCTTTTTCCTGTGTGAGGCAAAGACATGACGCGTACCTTACAGATCGGCGATATAAAACTTAAAAATAATCTGATCCTTGCACCGATGGCAGGCGTAACCGACCTGCCATTTCGCCTGTTATGTAAAGAGCAGGGAGCAGGACTTTTATGCATGGAGATGGTCAGTGCCAAAGCCATCTATTTTGGAAATAAAAATACAGAAAAGTTATTGGCCATTGACGATAGAGAGCTGCCGGTATCATTGCAGCTTTTTGGTTCAGACGCGGATATCATCAGTGAGATGGCCAGACGGATCGAAGAACGCCCATTTTCCATCCTGGATATCAATATGGGCTGTCCCGTGCCTAAAGTAACCAATAATGGGGAAGGCTCGGCCCTAATGAAAGATCCAAAGCTTGTGGAACAGATCGTCTCGAAAACGGTGAAAGCGATCAAAAAACCGGTGACCGTGAAAATTCGCAAAGGATTCGATGAAAGCCATGTCAACGCGGTGGAGATCGCCCGGATCGCAGAAGCCGGCGGCGCGGCGGCAGTAACAGTTCATGGAAGAACAAGGGAGCAGTATTACAGCGGCAGGGCGGATTGGGATATTATTCGTCAGGTAAAGGAAGCGGTTCGCATCCCCGTTATCGGAAACGGGGATGTGGACACACCGGAAACTGCGATGGATATGCTCTTGCAGACCGGCTGTGACGGCGTCATGATCGGCAGGGGTGCCCAGGGAAATCCATGGATCTTCCGGCAGATTCTTCGCTGGATGGAGACAGGAGAGAAAGAAGTGCCGACCAAAGAACAGGTGAAGGAAATGATCCTGCGCCACGCCAGGCTTTTAACGGAGCATAAAGGTGTTTATACGGGGATTCGGGAAATGCGCAAACATGTGGCCTGGTACACGGCTGGGTATCCACATTCCTCCAAACTAAGAGCTAAAGTCAATGAAATAGAAAGTCTGGAACAATTAGAGGACTTGATCAAGAATCTCTGACATATACTGGTAGCAAAACAGACGAAAGGTATGCTTGTATATGGGGTGGATCAGAAGACTGTTATGGTTCTGGAGAAAAGAAGAAGTCGCGGAAGAAGAAGTGCAAAGTTCCGTGGAGGAAAGAAGTTTTCGTTTATATATAGAAAAAATTCCTGAGATTATCGCTTATTTCAGGAGGGAAAAAGGGATCGCCAGAAAAGACCTGGAACTGGTTTTGATAGATAACGAAGAACAGCCGGCTTATCAAATGCTTGAAGTTGCGGGACTTCTGGCGGCGGATGTAAGAATTTTTTATATAAAGACTGGAAGGCCGGACGCTTTTGAAACATTTGCCCAGGAAGCTATGGAAGAGCAGGGACTTTTGGTTATCCTGCTTCCGGAAGGGTTAAAAGAGCGTCTGCCGGGGAACTTTATACTGGATACCCGGGATTGGGAGAACCAGCTTGACATTCTATCTGCGGTGAGCTATAATAGCGTAATTATGTAAAGCCACGGAAAAGTTTGTGCCTGGCAGACAGATCTGATATAAAATTTGGAAATGGATTGGAAGGTGTAGAGGATGGCAGAGAAGAAAAACATCTTGACCTATGAAGGTCTTAAAAAACTGGAGGATGAGCTTCAGGACTTAAAAGTAGTACAGAGAAGAGAGATCGCGCAGAAGATTAAAGAGGCTAGGGAACAGGGCGATTTGTCCGAGAATGCCGAATATGATGCAGCAAAAGACGAGCAGCGTGACATTGAGGCAAGGATTGAGCAGATTGAAAAGATCCTTAAGAATGCCGAAGTTGTATTGGATGAAGAGATAGACTTGAACAAGATCAGCATTGGATGCGTGGTCCGCGTGCTGGATATCGAATATAATGAAGAGGAAGAATACAAGCTGGTAGGTTCTTCGGAAGCCAGCAGCCTTCAGAATAAGATTTCTAATGAATCCCCCATCGGGCGTGCTCTGATCGGGGCGGAAGTCGGCGATATTGTAGACGTGGAAGCGCCGGCGGGGGTTGTAAAGTATAAAGTACTCAGCATCCACAGAGCAAGTTAAGAGGTGAAAAAAGTGGGAGATACAAAAAAGGTTCAGGAACAGGATATTAATCAACTGTTAAAAATACGCAGGGATAAGCTTGCGGAGCTTCAAACGGCAGGCAAAGACCCTTTTGTGATTACAAAGTATGATGTGACCCATCACAGTGCAGATATTAAAGACAATTATGATGCAATGGAAGGCCAGGCTGTGCGCGTGGCAGGCCGCATTATGCAGAAACGCGTGATGGGAAAGGCTTCTTTTTGCAATGTGCAGGATTTAAAGGGGAATATTCAGTCCTATGTTGCCAGAGACAGTATAGGCGAAGAAAGTTACAAAGATTTTAAGAAATATGATATAGGCGATCTGGTAGGTATCGAAGGGGAAGTGTTTAAGACGAAGACGGGAGAGATATCCATTCATGCTTCTTCTGTGACACTCCTCGCTAAAAGCCTTCAGATCCTTCCAGAGAAATATCATGGGCTGACCAATACGGATTTAAGATATCGTCAGAGATACACAGACCTGATCATGAACGAAGAAGTGAAAGACACCTTTGTAAAACGCTCTAAGATCATCAGCGCGATCCGCCGTTATTTGGATAGCCAGGGATTTATGGAAGTGGAGACTCCTATGTTGGTGTCCAATGCAGGCGGCGCAGCGGCGCGTCCCTTTGAAACTCATTACAATGCGTTGGACGAGGATGTAAAGCTCCGTATCTCTTTGGAACTGTATTTGAAAAGACTGATTGTAGGCGGCATGGAGAGGGTCTATGAGATCGGCAGAGTGTTCCGCAACGAGGGCGTGGATACCCGGCATAATCCGGAATTTACGCTGATGGAGCTGTATCAGGCATACACAGACTATCATGGTATGATGGATTTGACCGAGAATATGTTCCGGTATGTGGCGCAGGAAGTGTTAGGAACTACGCAAGTGCCTTACGGCGACCATATGATTGATCTGGGCAAACCTTTTGAGCGCCTGACTATGATAGACGCTGTAAAAAAATATGCAGACGTGGATTTCGATCAGGTGGCAGATACGGAAGCTGCTAAAAAATTGGCGGACGAGCATCATATTGAATATGAAGCACGTCACACCAAAGGTAATATTTTAAGCTTGTTCTTTGAAGAATACTGTGAGGATAAACTGATCCAGCCGACCTTTATTCTGGATCACCCGATTGAAATATCTCCGCTTACCAAGAAAAAGCCAGATAACCCGGAGCTTGTGGAGCGCTTTGAACTGTTTATTACAGGACGGGAAATGGCCAACGCCTACTCTGAGCTTAATGATCCCATTGACCAAAGAGAGCGTTTTGCGGCACAGGAAGCGGCCCTGGCAGCAGGAGATGAGGAAGCGAATACTACGGATGAGGATTTTATGAACGCGCTGGAGATCGGTATGCCGCCTACAGGGGGTATCGGGTATGGGATCGACAGATTGGTGATGCTTTTGACGAATTCACCGGCTATTCGGGATGTGTTGTTGTTCCCGACGATGAAAAGCCTTGATAAATAAAAGTATCTGAAAAGCCCGGGAATAAAAGAAAGTTTGATGTTGTCTTGCTTCCGTGATGGCAGTTTTATCTCAAATTTATCTCAATTAAGTTAAATTTTCAAAGAAAAAGCCCTTGTTACTGTGAAAGTAGCAGGGGCTTTTGTAGTGGTATCGAATACTTTAGTTGTCATCTGGATTTTCTTCTTTGCCACGATTGTATTCACAATTTATTTCTTCATCAATCTTATCAGAGATTTCATCTTCTGTCATATTATCATATTCATACAAAAAAACAGATTCTTCGGTTGTAAGTTCTTTCCATTTGTGATCACGCATTAACTTGGCAATTCTTTTCTTTTTAAATTCTCCGCTTTTGATAAGCCGTTCTTTGAAGAGTTTATTTGCTTCATCTCTATGCTGATTATATACATCTGTTAGAATTTTATCAAGAGTAGATGTTGCTGAATATTTAAGCATTTGTCGGGATATGTCAGGCAGCGTGTTCCCCTTATTTGGTGTAGCGCCAATAAGTTTATCTTCAACATTAAGCTGTGTTGTCAGTGAGCCACTACCTTTAATTTCAAGGCGTATAATAGAATGATGCGCTTCTAAGACGTAAGTATAGATAGCGTTTAAAAGCTTTAATAATCTATCGCCGCCATTTAAAATAAGCTTATCAAGCAATTTTTTGATTTCTATAGGATAATTTTTAAGCAATCTAATACTTTCATCATTTAAACCTGTTTCAGTGGATGCAGATATAATTCCTCTGTGATAGTCTTCTTGTCTACCTAATAAGTAGCCCGGTTCGCAATCCAGCAAATCACATATATCTAGCAATATAGAAATACTGTCAGGCATAGAGCGTCCGCCTATCCAGTTAATGATTCTGTGTACCGCATCAGCTTTGTCTAAATTTGTTTCGCACTCTTTTGCTTTATCAGGCTCGATTTTCTCTAATATCTTGAAAGCTTGATAATTTCTCGCTGTATCAGGATAACGCTTATCCAATAAATTACTGATTCTGTCTCCAAAAGTTTTACAGAGATTTTTCTCTGCTATTTTCCTGGCTTCACTTCTTTTTACTCTTCCTCTTCCCATGTTTGCACCTCTTAATGAAATTGTATTTCATGAAATAATAAAAAATATTATTAAAAAATGATTTTACAGTGAATATCAATTTCATTATGAATCATTTATAATGACTATGTCAATACAAGGACGCAAGAAAACGAAGATAAAGGAGAGCGAACAATGAGAAAAAGAGTTGTTGACAACGTCCTTACGGAAGAAAAGACCGGAACACTTGAACGTGCCGGTGCAAGATATGGTTTTGGGAGGAATAAAATGAGGACGGTTGCGGAAGATGCTGGTGCAATAATCAAAATCGGGAAGTCTGTCCGAGTAAATTTTACGATTCTTGACAAATACATGGATGCGTTGGCTGGGAGCGAGTAAATGAGTGAACTCTTTAGAGAAGTTAAAAAGAACTTGACCATGCAACAGGTAGCTCGACATCTGGGCTTTGAGCCGAACAGGGCCGGATTTATCAAGAGTCCATTTCAGGACGAGCGGACGGCCTCTTGTAAGCTGTACGAGCGCAGTTTTTACGACTTCAGCACGAGCACGGGTGGAGACCTGATAAGGTTCACTGCTGCCGTGCTGGGCCTCAATAACTGGCAGGCGGTGCGTTATCTGGTGGAGGCGTTCTCTCTCCCCTATTCGGTATCAGGTTCCAAAGATAACCGGGAGCAGATAAAGAAGCGGGAGCAGGAGAGGAAACGGCAGCAGGAAAAAGAACAGAGGTTCAAGGCCGCATGGCTTCAGGAAGTGGACAGGCTGAAAAAATGGGAATGTATATTCACGCTGGCAATAGAAAAGCAGGTGTTTCCTCCTATGTCTGATTTATGGGCCTACTCCATGAAGGAAATGCAAAAGGTATCATACAGGCTTGATGTGTTATGTCTGACTGGCAGCAGGCGCGAGCGCGAGGAACTTTTAAGAGAATCGGGGTGGAGTCTTTGAGGGAGCGGGTATCTGATGCCCTGATGGGTAAAATACGAAGCTTAAAGCCGGAACAATATGAATTAAGTGACAAGGGGGATGGGCGGCTATATGCAGATGTTTTCCAGGACTGCCTGCGGTACAATGCCACCGCGCGGGAATGGTATTATTTCAATGGCCGTTACTGGCAGCAGGACACGGGCGGCATGATCGCGGAAGGGAAGGCGTGCGAGTTGTCCGACGCACTTCTTGTATATGGCTATGATTTAGAGGACGAGGCCACGAGGCGGGACTATATAAAGCATGTGGCGCGGATGGGCAGCAGGCGTGTAAGAAAGATTATGATGGATGACAGTCGGCATGTGAACTGTATCGAAAATGCAGATTTAGACAGGGATTTATATCTGTTTAACTGCCTGAACGGAGTTCTTGATCTCAAAACCTTTGAATTTAAGCCCCATTCACCGGACTATCTCATGACGAAGATTGCCCAGGTGGAGTATAAGCCTGCTGCCCGGTCCGCTGCATGGGAAAAATTTATTGATGAAGTGCTGCAGGGAGACGCACAGAAAACCGGATATTTGCAGAAACTTCTGGGCCTCTCTCTGACAGGCGACACAAAAGATGAAAGCTGTTATATGCTGTATGGTCCGAGTACAAGGAACGGAAAAAGCACTTTGTTGGAAACCTATGCTTATATGCTTGGAGGGACGGGCGGATACGCTATGAACATGAAGCCGGAGACGCTTGCACAGAGGCAGATCAAGGACGGTAGACAGGCGTCCGGGGATATTGCGAGGCTGGACGGCTGCCGGTTCCTGAACGTCAGCGAGCCGCCTAAACGGATGGCATTTGACGTTGCTTTACTTAAAAACCTGACAGGGCGGGACACCATAACCGCGCGGCATCTGCATCAATCAGAATTTCAGTTTACGCCAGTATTCAAATTATTTATTAACACCAATTTTTTGCCCCTCATAACGGATGATACCCTGTTTTCTTCCGGTCGGCTGAATGTAATCACTTTTAACAGGCATTTTAAACCGGAGGAACAGGACAAGGGACTGAAAGACAGACTAAAAGAACCTGATAACATAAGCGGGCTTCTGAACTGGTGCTTGACCGGGCTGAAAAGATATTATGTAGAGGGGGCGGTTCCGCCGGAGTCAGTCAAGGCGGCAACGGCTGAATACCGGTCGAACAGTGATAAGGTGGGGAACTTTATCAGGGACTGCCTGAGGGAATCAAAGAAAAACAGTACGCTTAAAGATGTGTATGAAAAATACGGCGAGTGGTGCAAGGAAAACGGATTCGGGACAGAAAACAAGGGAAATTTAAAGGATGAACTAAAGGCGAAGGGAATTTTTGCAGAGAAAGGCACTGTAAACGGGAAAACATGCAAGAACATTGTGAAAAGGTATGTGATCTTTAACGGAGAGTCAGAAGACCAGCAGCAGGCGACGGAAAGCAGACAGTTTATGGATATGGGGGAGCAGGAGGAAATACCGTTTTTATAGGCTTTTTCTCTCGAATGTGCAAAATGTGCAAAAAAAATGTAAATTCCCTATAAGGCAGTTATTTTTAAAAGTTACATTAAAAATGCACAGTTTGCACAAATGAAGAAAATAAGGGCATTTTCAGAGGGTTTTCCTTATCAGGTTTACACTCTGACGGACTCAAAATAAAGCAGATGGCGGCAGGATACCGGCAGCAGATGCCGACAGAGTTTCAATTTTTCTCTGACTGCTGGAATTTTTACGGCAGATTTTACGAAGCAGAGAACAATAGCGAATACTGGGAGAAGGCAGTCAACGAGTCGGCGGCGATCAATGAGAAATATAAAAGCCCGCTGTGCAAAGATTTGTTGGTGGCGATTATGCGGGAATTGCAGAGGAAAGGAGAGGCGGCAGCAGGTGAAAGAGTTTAAATATTCTGTTGAGCAGATCAAAAAGATGCTTAAAGAAATGATTGTGTTGGTGGATTCCAGAGAGCAGAAGAACGCGCACATTCTGGAATACTTCCAGCGTCAGGGGATTCCTTATGAGGTTGAAAAGCTGGACTACGGAGATTATTCCTGTAAGCTTCCAGCGTCGGCAGCAGGCCGGGACATTTATTTTCATGATTCAATCGTAATCGAGAGGAAAAACAGCCTGGAAGAGATAAGCGGGAATTTATCCAAAGGGCGGGAGCGGTTCGAGGCGGAATTTCTGAAAGCCAGGAACGCCGGAGCGAAAATTTATTTGATGATCGAGTCACCGCTGGGCTATACCGGAATTATCACGCATGGATACAAGACAGGAATGAAACCGGCTGCTTTTATGGCTTCTCTGAAAACATGGGAACATAGATTTGACGCAAATGTACAGTTTATCGCGCCGGAGTACTCAGGCTATTACATAGCGTCAACGCTGCAATATTTTGTCCGGGAGGCGCTGCGGTAAATGACAGGAGGAACAAAATGAATCGAAGAAAAACCATAAAAGAACGAATATTTGTTGCAGAAGATTTACGGCAGTTTGAAGGCTGGGAGGTTCGGAAGATTAACACATCGGAGCGCAGGCCGGGAATTATTTTACAGAATCCCAATACAGGAGAAAAACGGAAACTTCAATTTCAGGAAAGCGTCTTTGATGGTGAGAAGATGATGGTGATTAAGGGTAAAAGGCAACTTACAGCAAAATTGCCGATTGATAAAAAAGGAGAGTGAATTAACATGAGCAATATTTCGAGTAATGCGGGGAAAGGTTCATTTATGCGTAAAACGTGGGAGGAATTGAAGCAGGCAGGATGTCCCGCTATGCCATTATCAGAGATTCAAAACTTTATTGAAGGCGGTGATAAAATGCTGACACGGGAAGAAGTGCAGGATTGCATTATGGGGTACTTTAACAGAAAATTACAAATCGTTATTGATGAGGATAGTGGCGAGCCTGTGACAATATGGCGATCAGCTCCGATGAAAGGAGAACTTGCGGCAGCGCTGGGGATTGATGAAACTACGCTGTGTCGATATGTAAGCGGAAAGTATAATGGACGCGAATATATTAACGGGGGGACAAGAGGGCGTATAAGCCCGTCTGACTTTGACCTTGTCAGAAAAGCATACCAGATTATTACAATCTTTTATGAATCTAAATTATCAGAAAACCGAAATCCTGCCGGGATCATCTACTGGTTAAATAATGCTCTTAATGAAAAATGGAGCAATGAACAATCATTCAAGATTACGGCGGAAGAAAATAATTCCAATATGCCGGAAATGACGCGCGAGGAAATTCGTGCCCGCTACCGCGCCCAGGAAGAGTTCCGGGAAAAGCCACAGCTTCCGGAGGGGCTGGACTAAGTAAAGCGTATGCTAAAAAATAATAAGGGACCACCGCAAATATTTTAGAACATATTTTAACAAATAGTTTGATTTTTAGAAAGCGAGGAATAAAGAATGAATAATTACGATGCAATACAGATAACAGAATCCAACCGTCGCCGTAACAATGTTAGGGCATGTAGGGTAGTTGAGATTAATAGAGAACGTGGTCTGTTGTGTAGGTTGCCATGGGGAACGGATGAAATTTGGATGAAGCCGCGAGATTTCGAGGTCGTACCATATAAAACAGGGGACTGGGTTGACCTGATGCTTGAAACCATCAGTACCCATAATCATATAAGTGTCAGATCGGCGCAATATATCGGGAAGACTCCGGCAACTTTTATTCCTGAGAATAATTAACCAGATAAGGCATACAAGGCGGCTGGGAGTGCAATACAGCCGCCGGAAGCATTCAGACGATACTTTTTATTATAATGTTCTTTCAAGATAGAGGAATAACTGTTAAAACAAGCATAGAGAGGGGAAAGAGGTAATGACATTTCAAGCAGCATTAGAAAATCTGGTGAGCAAATATGAGATATACGGTTATGATCGAAAGTTTTTATCAGATCAATTAAAAGATGGGGTTTTGAATGAGGGCTTTTCTGTAAACGTCGCCTACAATGGTCTGCGGATGGTTCTGGCAGAACAGACAGGCGAACATGAGTTGTTTTCTATAGAAGATGTGATGGAGATAACGGGCGAGAGCAGAGAGACAATTGTGGGACAGATAGAGCAGTACAGGGAGGAGCTGGAGGCAGCAGGCGAGGACCCGGACAGTTATTTTATACCAACGGAACCAGCGACAAAGAAAACGCTTTTCTTTCCAGGCGGTGCATCAGATTTTAAATCTTAACAAAAAGAAATACTATGGCCAGTAACAGGATACCTGTATAGGGGTCTGACGGTTGTATACGGACGGGCCAGGTTATCTCCGAAAATTGCCGCAAAATAATAAAAAGGGGAACCTTTACAGAGAGATTCTGACATAGGGCGGAGTTTTCCGCTGTACCGGTTACTCACCCTGTATGGCGAACACTGGCGGTGAAGGATTTTCACCTGATAAGACAAGGCTATGCTGTTTGCCCCTTATCAGGTTCGTGGTCAAAGACCTGCTGCCGGAAGTGCCTCTCTGACACGCTATGCGGCGTGAGGTGGATTCTACGGTTAGAAATAAAGCACAGGAATCATAAAACGGACATTAAAAGCCTGCAAGGGTATATTTGTATGCCTGTGGGCATAAAAACGGGAAATTTAAGATACAGATTGAAGAAAAAACGACTGTATGGTAAAATATGAGACAGGAAAACCAGAGCGCACAAGGCGGCTTACCCTCCACTTTCGGAGGGGCGAACCCTCCGGACGTACCGAAAGGAGGGCGAGCAGATGATTACATACTCTGATCTGATTCAGACAGGTATATTCATTGTTGCCCTGATCGGATTGTGTTATACGATCTTTAAGGGAA